>JAYTSH010000089.1:0-5062 GCA_043745755.1 Cellulomonas sp.
CCTGCTCGCGTTCGCGATGTTCCGGGTCATCCGTCGGCACCCCGACCCGTTCGTCCAGATCACGACCGGCGCGATCGTGTGCTGGATCATCGGCCAGGCCTTTGTCAACATCGGTGTGGTCATCGGGCTCCTGCCGGTCATCGGCGTGCCGCTTCCCCTCGTGTCGGCCGGTGGATCGGCGCTCGTCACGACGATGACGGCCCTCGGGGTCGTCATCTCGTTCGCCCGGACTGAACCGGGTGCGGCCGAGGCTCTGTCCGCACGCGCCGGCGTCGTGCGCCGGTCGCTCGCTGTGATCGGGCGCACGCGTGGCTGAGCCGCGGAGCGGCGCCGAACTGGCGCGAAGGTCCGTCCTCCTGGCAGGTGGCGGGACCGCGGGCCACGTCAACCCGCTCCTGGCGCTCGCCGAGGAGCTGCGCAGCCGTGACCCTGAGCTCCGCATCACGGTGCTCGGCACCGCGCAGGGTCTCGAGGCGCGCCTCGTGCCCGAGCGCGGCTTCACGCTCGCACTGGTGCCGCGCGTGCCGCTCCCGCGACGGCCCTCGGCTGACCTGCTGCGCCTGCCCGGGAGGCTGCGGACCGCTGTGCGTGCGGCCGGAACCGCACTGGACACGTCTCGGGCGCAGGTCGTCGTTGGTTTCGGCGGCTACGTCTCGACCCCTGCGTACCTCGCGGCGCTCCGGAGGCGGATTCCTGTCGTGGTGCAGGAGCAGAACGCACGCGCCGGACTCGCGAACCGTCTCGGCGCCCGCTGGGCAGCCGACGTCGCCGTGGCGTTCGCCGGAACCGGTCTGCGCGGCGCCCAGCTGATCGGGTTGCCGTTGCGGCCCGAGATCGCCGCGCTCCTCGCGGACCTCGCGCGTGACCGGCCTGGGACACGAGCGGCCGCGGCCGCGCACCTGGGTCTCGACCCTGCGCTGACGACGCTCGTCGTCACCGGTGGGTCACTCGGCGCAGTGAGCGTCAACGCGGCGGTGGCGTCGGCTGCAGCGGATCTGGTCGCGGCGGGGGTGCAGGTCCTGCACCTGACGGGAACGGGCAAGGCTGCCGCAGTGAGGGCGGTCCTGGACGAGGTCCCGGGCGCGACGACCTATCACGTGCGGGAGTACCTCAGCGAGATGCAGCTCGCACTGGCGTGCGCCGACGTCGTGCTCTGTCGCTCGGGCGCCGGAACAGTGTGCGAGCTCACCGCGCTCGGACTTCCCGCCGTGTACGTACCGCTGCCGGTCGGCAACGGTGAGCAGCGTCTCAACGCGGCGCCCGCAGTGGCCGCCGGCGGGGGGCTGCTCGTGTCGGACGCCGATCTGACGGCAGCCTGGCTGCGCGCGCACCTGCTCCCACTCCTCGTCGGTACCGATGCTTCCGGTCTGCGCGAGCGCATGGGCGCCGCGGCGGCCTCGGTCGGCGTGCGCGACGCCGCCGCGCGCCTTGCTGACCTCGTCGAGGCCCACCTGCCTCCCGCGGCGAGGGTCGACTCGTGACCGCCGCGATCCCGGCGATCGCCGAGCTCGGACGCACGCACCTGATCGGTGTCGGCGGAGCGGGGATGTCGGCCGTCGCGGGGCTGCTCGCGGCTCGCGGCGTCCCAGTCAGTGGTTCAGACGCGAAGGACTCGGCGGTGCTCGGTGAGCTCCGCGCCGCTGGGGTCCGCGTGTGGGTCGGCCACGACGCGGCGCACGTCGACGGCGTCGACACAGTCGTCGTGTCGACCGCCGTCCGCGAGTCCAACCCGGAGCTCGCGCGGGCCAGGGCCGCCGGCCTGCACGTGCTGCACCGCTCGCAGGCGCTGGCGGCGCTCATGGTGGGCTACGACGCGATCGCGGTCGCCGGCGCGCACGGCAAGACGACGACGTCGGCAATGATCGCGACCGCGCTGGTGCAGGCGGGAGCGGACCCGTCGTTCGCGATCGGCGGCACAGTCCTGTCCGACGACGGCCCTGGGGGCGGCAGCCGCAGCGGCGCCGGACGGGCGTTCGTCGCCGAGGCAGACGAGTCGGACGGCTCGTTCCTCAACTACGCGCCGACGGTCGCCGTCGTCACTAACGTCGAGCCCGATCATCTGGACCACTACGGCACACGCGCGGCGTTCGACGATGCGTTCGTGGCCTTCGCCGGACGGATCACGCCGGGCGGCCTCCTCGTGGTGTGCGCGGACGACGACGGCGCCCGTCGGCTGGTGGCACGCACCCGCGCCGACCTGGCCGTCCGGCCGGTGCGGGTCATCACCTACGGCACCCGCGATGATGCGAACGTGGTCGTCGGGCCGCTCGAGGCCATCGACGGAGCCTGGGTCGTGCGGCTGACGACGACTCTCGCCGAGATCGGCGGCGCCGTGCTGCGGCTCGCGATGCCGGGCGCCCACAACGCCCTCGACGCGGCCGCGGCCTACGTCGTCGCGCGCCACCTGGGCTTGTCAGCTGATGCTGCGACGAGGGGGCTCGCGGCGTTCCGAGGCACAGGTCGGCGGTTCGAGCCGCGTGGCACGGCGGACGGCGTCCGGGTGGTCGACGACTACGCCCACCATCCGACGGAGGTCGCCGCGCTGCTGCGGGCCGCTCGGAGCGTCGCCGGCACCGGGCACGTGCTCGTGCTCTTCCAGCCCCATCTCTTCTCGCGCACGCGGACGTTCGCGACCGAGTTCGGTGCGGCGCTCGACCTCGCCGACTCGGTGGTCGTCACCGACGTGTACGCGGCCCGCGAGGACCCGGACCCCACGGTCACCGGTGCGCTGATCGCAGGCCGCGTCCCGACGCCCGGCAAGGCGCGATTCGTCGGCGACCGGCACGCTGCGGCCGCTGCGCTCGCCGCTGCCGCGCGTCCGGGCGACCTGCTCCTGACGGTCGGTGCCGGCGACGTGACGGAGCTCGCGCCTGAGATCCTGGCCGCCCTGGCCGCGCGCGGGACGGACCGGGCGTGAGTCCGTCGCGCCCCCGGCAACCGTTGCCGGGACGTCCTGCTCGGCCGCGACCGGCGCCGCCACGTGCTGCACCGCCCGCCGTCGTCCCGCCCCGCACAGCGCCGACGCCTGCGGCACCTGGACGCATCCCGCCGCCCGCGCTCACACCGCTGCGCGTCCCGAAGGGCGGCAGCGAGGCGGCACCGAGGACAGGAGCGACACCATCAGGCGGGCGCAGTGCGCCCGCCGCCGGGCACCGCAAGGCGGTCGCGAACGCCCGTGGTGCCACGCGCGGAGGAGTGCCGGGCCGCGACATCGCCGCGCTGCTCGAGCCGTCGGTCACGACGTACGCGGCCGGACGAGGCGGCGGCGTCGTCCCCGTGCGCCCGTCGGTCGTGTCGACCGGCTCGGCGGCCCGGTTCGCGGAACGGGCGCGGGCGCGGCGCACCATCGCGCGTCGCCAGGTCCTCGGCGGCGGCGGCGGTCTGGTGGGGCTCGCGGCGGCCGGATGGCTCCTCTTCGTCTCGCCGGTGCTGGCGCTCGACCCGCTCGACGTGACGGTGACGGGGGCCGGGACGGTCGTGGCGGTCGACCAGGTCGCAGCAGTCGTGGCCGCGCGGGCGAACACACCGCTGCCCCGCCTGGACACGGTCGGTCTGCGCGATGCGGTCCTGCAGGTCCCCGGCGTGCGCGAGGCGCGGGTGACGCGCGACTGGCCGCACGGGATCGTCGTCGAGCTGGTCGCCCGCGAACCGGTCGCGGCAGTTCCGGAGACACCGGTTGTTGACCCGAAGGCACCGGCCGCGGGGTTTGCGCTGCTGGACATGGACGGGGTGCAGGTCGGTCGGGTCGATGCCGCGCCCGCTGGCTTGCCAGTCGTCGCCGTGCCGGTCGGAGACAAGCGCACGCTCGCGGCGGTGCTCTCGGTGCTCCAGGCGCTGCCGGCCGACCTCCTCGGGGAGGTCGGGCAGGTCTCGGCGCAGACCCAGGACACCGTGACGATGCAGCTACGGGACGGCGCACGTGTCGAGTGGGGGAGCGCTCAGCAGGCGCCCCTCAAGATCGCAGTGCTCCAGGCCCTCCGCAAGGCTCCGTCGAGCGCGGGTGCGCACGTGTACGACGTGTCGGCGCCGACGCTCCCAGTGACGAAATGACTCGAACGGGCGTGCAGCGGACTCGCGACACGCCCGACACGCAAGGATCTCGCCGACACGCGCGGCGCGGTCGTTGCTCCTGGGCCCTGGCGCACCTAGCGTCACGCAGTGACACCATCTGACATAACTATAACCCTCTAGTTGAGGGTGAAGGTTTTACCGGCCGGCACGGCGTGTCGAGCACGGCCCCGGCAGCACCTGGCGAAGAACGAGAGGCACCCATCGTGGCAGCTCCGCAGAACTACTTGGCGGTCATCAAGGTCGTCGGCATCGGCGGCGGCGGGGTCAACGCCGTCAACCGGATGATCGAGGTCGGGCTCAAGGGTGTCGAGTTCATCGCGATCAACACTGATGCCCAGGCGCTCCTCATGTCCGACGCGGACGTCAAGCTCGACGTCGGTCGCGAGCTGACGCGCGGGCTCGGCGCGGGCGCCGACCCCGAGGTGGGCAAGCGCGCCGCCGAGGACCACACCGACGAGATCGAGGACGTCCTTCGCGGGTCCGACATGGTCTTCGTCACGGCGGGCGAGGGCGGTGGCACCGGGACCGGTGGCGCCCCCGTCGTCGCGCGGATCGCACGCTCGCTCGGTGCCCTGACGATCGGTGTCGTGACGAGGCCGTTCACCTTCGAGGGCCGACGCCGTTCGGTCCAGGCCGACACCGGCATCGAGGCGCTGCGGGCCGAGGTCGACACTCTCATCGTGATCCCGAACGACCGGCTGCTGTCGATCTCCGACCGGTCGGTGTCGGTCCTCGACGCGTTCCACTCGGCCGACCAGGTGCTCCTCTCGGGCGTCCAGGGCATCACGGACCTCATCACGACCCCCGGCCTCATCAACCTGGACTTCGCGGACGTCAAGTCCGTCATGCAGGGCGCCGGATCGGCCCTCATGGGCATCGGCTCGGCCCGCGGCGAGGACCGTGCGGTCCAGGCCGCCGAGCTGGCGATCTCCTCCCCGCTCCTCGAGGCGAGCATCGACGGCGCGCACGGCGTGCTGCTCTCGATCCAGGG
>JAYTSH010000090.1:0-1786 GCA_043745755.1 Cellulomonas sp.
GGCAGCAGACGCTGGCGGGCGATCTCCATCAGCACGGCGAGCTGCCCGTCGTCATGGGCGGAGCCGATGTGCTCGATCCCGACGACCTGTCGGCCCTGCTTGTGGACGACCTGCACCGCCCGCGCACCCGAAGCCGTCGGCACCTTCCGGATGAACGAAGCCACGGCCGAGGCTACCAACCTACCCAATTAGTCACCCCGACACCCCCCCGCGACCACATCACCGCAGGTCAGCGGCGCGCCTACCCGCCGGGCCCACGAAAGTGGCACGAGTCAGGACGGACGCCCGGTGCACCCGTGGGTCGTTCACCGAACAGGTCCTGGCTGTGCCGGCACGTTCGAGGTTGACGGTATGGTTGCGGGCTGCGCTCGGGGCGGCGGTCGCCGATCAGCACTGGACGCCATGGAGCGTCGAGGACGCCAGGGAGTGCTGGAACAGCTGGCCGAGGAAGTACAGGCCCGGCTGCGACGGGCACACGCCGCGCTCGTTGGCGGGCAGGCGATCCGTCTCGATGACGGAAAGGTCGATCCAGGAGTTATCCAGCCGGTAACCGGTGCACCAGACCACGCAGCCGACCGACAGCCTCTCGCCACCTTCGACGACGGGAAGTCCGTCGCCGAGCGCGACGAGTCGTGGGACCCGGTGCACGTCCGCGGCTGCGAGGTCGGCGGTCTTGACCCGGATCAGCGGCCCGTGGTGGGCGAGGACGCCCGTCCGTGCACGCCGGCCGATCGGGCGAAGGCCGCGAAGACCAGGAGGCTGAGGATCCGAGACGACCGGCGCTCGATCCTGAAGGGCACCTGCCCCGGGTGCCGGCCGGAGAGCTGGACCTGGTGGGTGCGGGACAGCTCCAGGGCGATGTCGGCGCCTGAGTTGCCGGCGCCGACCACCAGGACCGCGCCGTCGGGGATCTGATCGGGATTGCGGTACGCGGACGAGTGCAGTTGCGCGAGGGTCGGCTCAAGCTCGGCGCTGAAGTCCGGGGTTCGGGGCAGCGGGTCGAAGCCGGCCGCGACGATGACATGGTCCGCCAGCAGTCGACCTTCGTCGGTCTCGACGACGTAGCCCGCGCACCCGCGTGCGAGGCGCCGGACCGACGTCCGCATGCGGACCGGGAAGCCGCGTTCCGCGGCGTAGCGCTCGAGGTAGTCGGCGAACTCTTCGCGCGACGGGAACGACCAAGCGGAGCCGGGGTAGCGGCTAGATCTTCCTCAGCCCGTGACGCGCGAGTGAGCAGCGCCGAACGCCCGCGAGGTCCCCGTCAGACGAGCCGCTCGACCACGTAGTCGATGCAGGCCGTCAGCGCGAGCACGTCGTCCGGGTCGACTGCGGGGAACATCGCCACGCGCAGCTGGTTGCGGCCGAGCTTGCGGTACGGGTCGACGTCGACGATGCCGTTCTCGCGCAGGATCTTCGCGACCGTCTTGGACTCGACCTCGGGGGCCAGGTCGATCGTGCCGACGACGTTCGAGCGGATCGCGGGGTCGGTGACGAACGGCGTGGCCCAGTCGCGGGCGTCGGCCCAGCCGTACAGGTGCTCGGCCGACGTGGCGGTGCGCTGCGCGGCCCAGGTCAGCCCGCCGCGGGCCAGCAGCCAGTCGATCTGTTCGGCGAGCATCACGAGGGTCGCGATCGCGGGGGTGTTGAGCGTCTGGTTGAGCCGCGAGCTCGCCAGCGCGGTGGTCAACGACAGGAACTCGGGGATCCACCGGCCGCTCGCGTCGATCTGCTCGGCGCGCGCGATCGCGTCGGGCGACAGCAGCGCGAGCCACAGCCCGCCGTCGGA
>JAYTSH010000091.1:0-7615 GCA_043745755.1 Cellulomonas sp.
CTCTTCCTTGCGCTGCGGGAGGCCGCCCTGGCCAGGCTGTTCACGCACGTCGGCTGGCTGCGCGGGCACCTGCTCGGCAGCGTCGCCGCCTACGCCCGCGGCATCACCATCGACCTGGAGTCGCTCGAGGACGCCGTGCACGCGATCGACCCGACCGACCCCGCCGCTCTCCAGGGCGCCCTGTCGAGCGGCGTGTTCGCCCCGCAGACCACCCCCGAGCAGCACGCGGTGCTCGGGCGGCTCGAGACGTCGCTCGCCCTCGTCGAAGGCTGGGTCGACGAGGTCAGCGCCGCTGCCGCCCTGCCACACCTGCCGCACGCTGTCGCGCTGCGCGAGATGATCCGGCGTCGCCGCGCTGCGGGTGGACCCGCCGAGCAGACGTTCGCGACCCTCGTCGGCCTCGAGCTGCACCCACGCCGACTGCGCGAGGCCGCGACGCTCTGGGCGCAGATCGCGCTGGACGGAGGGACAACTGCCCGCGACTCCGTATGGGACCACCCGGACCTGCTCCCGACGACCGAGGACCTCGACGACCCGGAAGGCTATGCCGCGAGGCGGGCGGCCACGCAGGACGCGCAGTCGGAGATCGACCGCGCGCTCGCGGAGATCCTCGGCGAGGACCCCGGCTCACCGGTCGACTGAGTCGTCCGGCGCGTCGGACGCGATGACGTCGTCGTCCGGACCGTCGGACGCGATGACGTCGTCGTCCAGCTCGCTCGCGACCTGGGGCGCGAAGGCCACGCCCTCGAGGAAGCCGCGAGCGCGTTCGGTGCGCGGGTAGACCGCGAGCATCGCCCAGAACTCAGGGCCGTGCCCGGCATGCAGCAGGTGCGTGAGCTCGTGCATCAGCACGTAGTCGAGGACCCAGGCTGGCATGCCGCGGACCCGGTCGGAGATGCGGATGGTCCCGTCGATCGACGTGCACGACCCCCAGCGGCGGCCCTGGTTGCTCGACCACGTGACGCTCGCGGGCTTCGCCTTGCCGCCCAGGTAGCGGGCGGACAGCTCGGCGGCGCGCGTCGCGAGCTCGTCGTCTGACGGACGGCGGCGCTGCTCCTGGGTCGCGAGCCGCGTGACCATGCGCCTGACCCACTCGCGCTCCTGGGCGCGCGTGAACCGCGCGGGGATGGCGACGACCGTGCGGTCGCCCTCGCGGAACGCCGTCACGGTCCGCACCCGGTTCCGCGAACGGCGGACCTCGACCTCGGGTTCGCGCGCTGGGTCCCGTGACGGTTGCACGCGCAGAACGCTAGCGGGTCGCACGACCCGCGACGTCGCGGACGGCACAGGACACGTCCTGTGGAGGACGCACACGCGCGAGGCGTGCGGCGTGCCAGTGTTCACGGCATCGACGCACCCTCGAAGAAAGGCCGCCATGCGACTCCGTCCGGGCCTCCGCGTGCTGAGCCGGTCCGACTCCGAGGTGCAGATCGGCACGGACTCCCGCTGGGCCGTCCGCCTGGGCGGGCTGGGTCCCGGCGAGGCCCGCCTGCTCTGTCTCCTTGACGACGACGCCGTGCTCGACTCGCTGGTGGACCGCGCGCGAGCCTGCGGGGTGAGCGGCGCGCGCGCCACCGAGATGCTCGACGCCCTGCAGGCCGCTCGCCTCACGTGCCAGACCCCGGCCAGCAGCCGGCCGAGGGTGCGGACCGCCGCGAGCGCCGACGCCGCCGTGTGGTCGCTGCTGCGCGACGACGGCGACGGCGACGCGCTCGTGCGGGCGCGCGCCGACCGGACGGTCGGGGTGGTTGGTCTCGGGCCGCTCGGCCTCACGACCGCCGTCACGCTCGCGGCCGCCGGTGTGGGGACGGTGCTCCTGGACGACGACGGTCACGTGACCTCCCTCGACGTCGGCGCGGCCGGGTACCGCCTCGGGGACGTGGGCTCGAGCCGCGTGCACGTGGCGAGCCGATTGGTGCGCGACGTTGCGCCCGACGTGCGGACCGAGCCGGGCGCCGGGATCCTGCCGGATGTCGTGGTGCTGGTCGAACGCGACGTCGCCGACCCGGCCACGGGGCTCGCGCTCGTGACCGCCGGGATGACCCACCTGTCGGTCGTGGTCCGGGAGGCGGACGCGGTCGTCGGCCCGTTGGTCGTGCCGGGCGCCGGGCCCTGCCTGCGGTGCGTGGACCTGCACCGTGCGGACGTCGACGACTGCTGGCCGACGGTCGTCGCGCAGCTCGCGGGCCGCGCGGGGAGGGTGGGGGTGCTACGCAGCGAGGTCGGCGTGCTGGCCGGGCTGTGCGGCGCCCTCGCCGCAGCGGAGGTGCTGGCCCATCTCGACGGCGGGTCGCCCGCGACGCGCGGCGCGTGCTACGAGGTCAGACTGCCGGACGTGGCGCCGCGACGACGCCCCTGGCTGGTGCACCCGAGCTGCGGGTGCACCAGCCTGCCGTCGACCCCGTCGACCCCGTCGACCTGACGCCGTGCCGCGGCGGCACGGACGACATCAGGCAGCGGGGGCGACGAACTTGCGCGGCCTGCCGCGTCCGCGCTTCGTCGCGACGACAGCTCCCGCGACGAAGACCTCCCCGCCCCACACACCCCAGGGCTCCTGCCGTTCGATCGCACCTGCCAGGCAGCCCGCCATGATCGGGCACTCGCGGCACAGGGCCTTCGCGAGCTCGACCTGGGCGGACTGCTCGGCGAACCAGAGCTCGGGGTCGTTCGAGCGGCACGGGATGAGGTCGGCGATCATCCGGTCGAACTTCTGACGGTCGTCGGTGATGGTGCCGGCCGTCGGCGGCCAGGGGCCGGAACCGCCCTGGTTCACTGTGTCGAGCAGCGTCGTGAGCCGCACGAGGTCCTCCTGATGTCCTTGCTGATGAGCGATGTGCACGTCGGTTCCGGAGTGCCGGGGAACCTGCGCCGCCCACCCGAGGCATCGGGGGAAAGACGAAGGCCGCGGCATCCGAGTGGACTCCGCGGCCTGGGATCTGGTCGGTCAGACCATCATGATCCTGGTGCGGGGTCGGATGCGGTCGAGGCGAAGCCATGGAAGCCGGAGCTCGCGCCGGATGCGGTCATGAGGCGACCGCTGGCGATGGGCGCACGACGCCCCCGGGACCGCCAGCTGGTGGGCGCGAGGGAGCGTGTGGAAACCGCAACGACGACTGCCGCCCAGACAACTGCGTTCAGCGTCAGCTTCATCTCTCGCACCCCCTCTCTTCATCAGGCCTGCACCACGTCGGCGCGGCCTCTCGCCAAGGACCTGCACAGCGTAAGGGGGCGATTCCGACAGCACAACCAATTATTCGCCCCGAGATCTCGCGAGTCCGGGGCGGCGGCCGGCCCGGCTCGGGCAGGTAGCCCGGAGCACGCGCGACCGGGACGCTCAGTGACCGCCCGCTCCGTCGGGCGCGCCGCCCGCGACGACCGCGAGGACCGACGGCCCGAACTTGTCGAGCTTGGCCGGGCCGATGCCGTTGATCCGTGCGAGCTCGGCGATCGAGCCGGGCTTGAGCTGCGCGATCGCGGCGAGCGTCGCGTCCACGAGCACGGTGTAGGCGGGCCGCGAGGTCTGCGCCGCGACTCCCGCACGCCAGCTGCGCAGGCGCTCGTAGAGCTCCAGGTCGGCGTCGGTCGAGAGCTCGCGGGCAGCCGTCGGCACCCGCACGTCGGTCGCCCACCGAGCGCCCACGCCCCGACCGGTGCCGACCGAGCGACCTGATCGCCCGTCCTCGCCCGGCCACAGGCCGTCGAGGAAGCGCGTACGGCGCCGCGACGCCCGCCCGCCCGGATTGCGCGACCGCGCGAACGACAGCTCGAGGTGCTCGCGCGCGCGGGTGATCCCCACATAGAGCAGCCGACGCTCCTCGGCGACCGCACCGTCCGTCTCGGCGAGCGAGATCGGCATGAGGCCCTCGCTCATCCCCGCGAGGAACACCGCATCCCACTCGAGCCCCTTCGCGGCGTGCAGCGACGCGAGCGTGACCCCCTCGAGCGTCGGGGCGTGCTGGGCGGATGCGCGCTCGTCGAGCTCGACGACCAGGTCGGCAAGGTTCGCGCGTCCCCCCGTGGCCGCGGCGGCCGCCGCGAGGTCGTCGGCGAGCGCCACCAGCGCCTGCATCGACTCCCACCGCTCCCGCGCCGCACCGCGTGCCGCGGGGGGTTCGTGGGACCAGCCTGCCGAGATCAGGACGTCGCGGACGACCTCGGGCATCGGCGTGAGCGGGTCGACCGCGCGACCCGCGCCCCTCAGCAGCATGAGCGCGTCCCGGACCTCGCGGCGAGCGAAGAACCGCTCGCCGCCGCGCACGAGGTATCCGACCCCTGCCGACGCCAGGGCCTGCTCGAACGCCTCCGACTGCGCGTTCGTGCGGTACAGCACGGCGATCTCGCTCGGTCGGGTGCCCGCGGCCACGAGCTGGCCGATGCGTGCTGCGATCCCGGCGGCCTCCGACTCGTCGTCGTCGTACGCGGCGAAGCCCACGGGCGGTCCGGCCGGACGCTGCGCGATCAGCTCGAGCGGGGCGCTCGCACCCGTCCGGCGCGTGCCCCTGAGCCGGGCCTCCCGTTCGGCGCCGGCGAGCAGGTTGTTGGCCAGACTGACGACCTGCGGCGTCGAGCGGTAGTCGCGCACGAGCCGCACGACCTGCGCACCGGGGTGCGACGTGGTGAACGTCAGCAGGTGGTGCGGCGTCGCGCCGGTGAAGGAGTAGATCGTCTGACTCGGATCACCGACGACGCACAGCTCCTCGCGGCTGCCGAGCCACTGGTCGAGCAGGTGCTGCTGCAGCGGCGACACGTCCTGGTACTCGTCAACCACGAAGTGCCGGTACTGGGCGCGGACCTCCTCCGCGACGTCCCGGCGCTCCCCCAGCATCGCGGCGAGCAGCAGCAGGACATCCTCGAAGTCGATGACCCCACGCTCGGTCTTGACCTCCTCGTAGGCCGCGATGAGGCGCGCCACCGCCTGCCGGTCGAAGCCCGCCGGGGCGGGGCGGTCGATGGCGACGCTCGCGCGCACGTAGTCGTCGGACGTGACGAGGGAGACCTTGGCCCACTCGATCTCCGAGGCGAGGTCACGCACTGATATCCGGTCGACCGGCAGGTTCAAGCGGTGCGCCGCATCGGCGACCGCGGGCGCCTTGTGCTCGAGGATCCGCGGGGGCGCCCCGCCGACGACCTTGGGCCAGAAGAACCCCAGCTGACGCAGCGCTGCGGCATGGAAGGTCCGGGCCTGCACGCCGGCCACGCCGAGCTCACGCAGGCGCGTGCGCATCTCGCCTGCGGCGCGGGCCGTGAACGTGACTGCCAGGACCGTCGTCGGGCGGTAGACGCCCGTACGTACGCCGTACGCGATCCGGTGCGTGATGGCGCGCGTCTTGCCCGTCCCGGCACCCGCGAGCACGCACACGGGACCCGTCAGCGCGAGCGCGACAGCGCGCTGGTCCTCGTCGAGCGCGGCCAGGAGATTGTCGGAAGTCATCGTGCGCGATTGTCTCAGCCCTGACTGACACACGGGACGCCGGTCCAACGCGGGGAGGCCCCGGGAAGGGATCGTGGCCTCCCCGCGTTGGACCGGGCGACCACCCACGCGCGAGAGGGACCCATGACCACGCAGACACTGCCCCAGCCCGGCACCATCAGGATGTACTCGACGACGTGGTGCGGGTACTGCCGCCGGCTGAAGTCGCAGCTCGACTCCGTGGGGATCGGCTACACCGAGGTCAACATCGAGGAGCAGCCCGACGCGGCCGCGTTCGTCGAGCAGGTCAACGGCGGCAACCAGACCGTGCCGACCATTGTGTTCCCCGACGGTTCGGCAGCGACCAACCCGTCGCTGGCCGACGTGCGCGCGCGGCTCGCGAGCTGACGTCACGGCGCGTCCGATCGACGGCAGAGCGCGTCCGCTGACGATGAGGTCGGCTGACGACGGAGGCCGGCTGACGACGAGGGTCGCTCAGATCGCGTCGGGCAGCTCCGAGCCGTACCACTCCTCGATGAGTGCATGCGCGATCGAGGTGTTGTTGGGCAGCCCGACCCACCCTGACCGGATCCCCGCGCGCAGCTCCATGTGGGTGAACCAGCGGGCCGCGGTCACCTCGACGGCGTCGACGGTGACCTCTGTCGACAGCGCGTGCGCGCGGAAGCCGAGCATGAGGGATCCCGGGAACGGCCACGGCTGGCTGCCTCGGTACTCGACGGCGCCGACGATCACGCCGACCTCTTCGCGGACCTCGCGCCTGATCGCATGCTCGACCGACTCGCCCGGCTCCACGAACCCAGCCAGCGTCGAGTACCGGTGCTCAGGCCACAGCGCGCCGTGCCCGAGCAGGATGCGGTCCGCGTCGTCGACGACCGCCATGATGACCGCCGGATCGCTGCGCGGGTAGTGCTCCGAGCCGTCGATGACGCACCGGCGGACCCAGCCGGACTGCTCCGAACGCGTGGCCGCGCCGCACCGGGGGCAGCGCGGATGGCGCGCGTGCCACCGCTCGAGCGCGACGGCTGCTGTGGCAAGCCCGGCGTCGCGCGCCGAGAGCACAGCGCCGATCTCACGCAACGACGACCAACGGTCCCCCGCGAGCAGCACCGCGGCGTCCACCTCCGGAACGAGCCGCGCGAGATAGCCGCGAGCCCACGCCGGCCGGGTCTCGGTGGGGCTGACACCGGGCAACCGGTCGACGTCGTCGACCCCGAGGAAGATCCACCCCTCGGGCAGCTCGCCGCCCGGGGCGAGGAGCGCAGCCTGGCCGGGCGGGAGCAGGACGAGCTCCGGATTGCTCTCACCGCGCGTGACGACCGACCCGTCGTGCACCATCAGCACGCGCGTCGTCGGGTCCGTGAGCAGCGCCGCGACCAGGTCGGGGCGTTCGCGCAGGTCCGCTGCGCGGTCCGTCGTCGTCCGGGACAGCGGGAGCTCGGCTGAGATCACCCCGACACGGTACGCGCGGAACCCGGACATCGCAGACACGCCCAGGCGCTCCATGCCCTTCCCCGGAGGGGCGCCTATCCTGGACGTGTGCCCCGTTCTCCGCTCGCTCTCGCTGCCCTGGCGACCGTCGCCGTCCCGGGACTTGACGCCTTCGACGTCCGGCGACCCCAGGTCGCCGGCACCGATTTCGACATGGCGGTGGTCATCGACTCCGTGCGCAAGCGCTGGATCGTGCGCGCACCGATCCACGCGGGTGCGGGCGCGGCCCTCGAGGCCGAGGTCGCGCTGCTCGACGGCGTCGTCGCGGAGGTCGACGCGGGACGGCTCCCGTTCGACGTGCCGCGTGCCGCCGGGTTCGCCCACCTGCCCGAGGGTGGTCGCGCCGTCGTGTACCCCGAGGTCGTCGGGCACGCGCTCCGGCTCGAGTCGCTCGGCCCCGGGCCCGGCCTCGCCGCGTCGCTCGGGCGTGCCATCGCCGCGATCCACGAGCTGCCGACAGCGATCATCGAGAACGCCGGGTTGCCCGTGTACGACGCTCCCGCATATCGCGACCGTCGGCAGGCCGAGGTCGACGAAGCTGCCCGGACGGGCAAGGTCCCGCCGCGACTCCTGCGACGCTGGGAGGAGCGCCTCGAGGACGTCGCGCTCTGGCGCTTCTCCCCGACGCTCGTGCACGGCGACCTCACGGCGGAGCACGTCCTGACCGCCGGCGGCGCCGTCACCGGGATCCTCAGC
>JAYTSH010000092.1:0-2501 GCA_043745755.1 Cellulomonas sp.
TGCCAGCGAGACCCACGGGTTCGTCACCTACTGTCGTGAGCTGGTCGACGCCGGCACCGAGGGACCCGAGATGCTCGAGGCGGGGCTGCCCGCCGACGAGGTCGATCCTGGTGGTGTCGCCGCTGCCGCCGGCGACGCCGAGCGCGACGCCGTTCCGGCTGACGGCGAGGGTGCCGCCGTCACCCAGGGCGAGCTCGGGCACGTCGGACCCGGCCCGCAGAGCACCGAGGTCGCGGACCGCGCGCACCCAGGCGGACCCGTCGGGACCGAGGACTGCCACCGTGCCCGCACCTATGCGCGTCACGGAACCCGTCGGCACCGTCGCCCGCGTCGTCAGCGTCACACTCGCCGGGTCGACGACCGAGACCATGCCAGGCTCGACGAGCAGGACGTCGCCCGCGTCCTGGAGCACGTCGAAGGTCGTCCCAGCAGCCACGAGGCCCGCGTTGAGCTCCTCGACCTGCGCGTTGAAGCGACCCAGCTGGAGCGAGCTCGTGGCCGTGAGCCACACGCCGCCGTCGTTGAGGTCGACGCGTGCGAGCGGGAATCCGGGGTTGACGAGTGCGAGCACGGCGATGATGGCCGGCACCGTGACCACGGCAGCGGCGGACGCCGAGCGACGGCGGAACGTGGCGAGGTTCACTCGACGCAGACCTCCGCCGGCCGCGCCGACGCGCTGCGGTCGACGCGCACGATCGACACCTCGATGCACACCTGCCCGGCGCCTCCGGGTACCGTCACCGTCGGCTCGGCGAGGAGCGCGAGGGTGGGCTCACCGGTCGCTGTGCGGACGCCCCAGAGGTACTGGTCGCCGGCGGCAGGCTCGGGGTCGACCCAGGTGAAGCTGACCGACCCGTCAGAAAGCCGCACGCCCGTGAGCCCCGTCGGCGCCGGCACCACAGCGACGACGCCCTGGGCGCCCTGGGCGCCGAACCCGGAGGTCGCCTCGGCGGTCGGTTGGCCGTTCGGCTTGCCGCGCAGGTTCGCCACGAGTGCGACGACCGTCACGGTCAGCACGAGCGCCGCCGCGACGACGCCGACGACCCGGCGACGACCGGAGCTGATCGACGGCGCTCCCGCCGGCTGGGCGTGCACTCCCCCCGCCGCGACGTGGCGCACCGCCACGGCCCCGCGCACAGCCTGCAGAACGTGCGCATCACCCGGTCCGGGGTCGACTGTCACGATCGGGCGCAGCCGCGGGCTCTCGTCGTGCGTGGGGTCGGTGCGTCCTGGCTGTGCGACCAGCTCGCGCGGGTCGATGCTCACCACCGGGCGCAGCCGCGTCGCGTCGTCGTCGACCGCGGCGCTGGTGCCCGACGCAGCCGATCCGAAGGCCCGCCAGCCGCGGGACGCCCCAGTCTGGGCGTCGTCGTTCAGGTCGAGAGGCGTCACCGGGAGCCCCAGCTCGGCTTCGACCTGCTGGAGCGCGCGCGCGAACCCGGCCGCGTTCGGGTACCGGCGGTCCGGCACCTTCTCCATCGCGCATGCGAGAGCGGCGTGGAGCGAGGGCGGCACGTCGCCCCGCCCGGTCACGGGCAGCGGCTCACGCTCGATCCGCCCGACGAGGTCGGCGGCGCCGTTGCGCGCGCCGGGCACCTCGAACGGGGTGCGCCCCGCGAGCAACGAGTAGACCGTGGCGGCAAGGGAGTACACGTCCGATCGCGCGTCACCGGTCGGGTGCGGAGCGAGCAGCTCGGGCGGCGACCACGGGATCGACATCCCGACAGCGGCCCCCTCGCCCGAGCCGGGCGCCGACGCGATCCCGAAGTCCGTGAGGGCCGGCCAGCCGAAGTCCGTCGTCAGGACGTTCGCGGGCTTGATGTCTCGGTGCAGGACGCCCGCGCGGTGGGCGGTCTCGACCGCCGAACCCAGGCGGACCCCGATGCGCAGCGCCTCCTCGACCGAGATCCGCTCGCGGCGGTACCGCTCGGCGAGGCCCGCGCCCGAGCAGTACTCCATGACGATGTACGGGCGGCCGTCGTCGGCGATCTCGGCCTGGTGGATCGTGACGATCGACGGGTGGTGCGAGAGGCGAGCCATGACGTTGGCCTCGGTCTGGAACCGGGTCCGCGCATCGCCGTGGAGCGAACCGGCGAGCAGCACCTTGACGGCGACGGCGCGCCGCGGCATGTCCTGCTCGTAGAGGAAGACGTCAGCGAAACCGCCGAGCCCGAGCACGCGGACGAACCGGTGCCCGGCGATCCGGGGTGGCGCCGATGCCTCACGTCGTGCTGTCACGCACCCCGCTCCACCGTGAAGGTCACACCGTCGCCAAGGTCGACGACCTCGCCCTGCTCGATGACCGTCGCCTCGCCGGGGGCCAGCTGGCGCGCGCCATCACCCGGTCGCGTCACGAGGGTGCCGTTGGTTGAGTGCAGGTCGGTGATGAGCACGTCGTCCCCGTCCGCGCGCACCTCGGCGTGCGTCCGCGAGATGTCCTGCTGCGGGCTCGGCAGCGTGACGAGGCGCGGGAGGTCGCGGTTCGTCACGCGCGACACCTG
>JAYTSH010000093.1:0-2871 GCA_043745755.1 Cellulomonas sp.
CGAGTGTGCGAGCCGCTGAGCGGGACGCGCGGGACCAAGGTCCGGCGAGTCGACCTGACACGGTCGACACCATGTCAACTGGAGAGCCGACGGCTGCTCCGAGGACCGAGCGATGAAGCGAGGACCGATGACGGCCACACTGACGGTTGCAGCGCTCACCGAGAGGGGGCACGGGGAGAGGCGCGTCGCGCTCGTCCCCGACACCGTCACCCGACTCGTCGCAGGCGGGTTCGACGTCCTGATCGAGGCGGGCGCCGGTGCAGGGGCCTTCCACCCGGACGACGAGTACGTCGCCGCCGGAGCGAAGACCGACACCCTCGAGCCTGTGCTCGACGCCGCGGACGTGCTCTTGGCCGTCCGCCGACCCGAACCCGAGATCCTTGCCCGACTGCGTCGCGGACAGGTGCTCGTCGGCCTGCTCGACGCCCGCGGCACGGGGCGCGCCGGGCTCGACGAGCTCGTGGCGCGCGGTGTCGTGGTCCTCTCGCTCGACCTCCTGCCGCGAACCCTGCCGCGGGCCCAGACGATGGACGCGCTCAGCTCGCAGGCGTCCGTGGCCGGCTATCGCGCGGCCGTGGTCGCAGCCGAGGCGTTCGCCCGCTACTTCCCCATGATGATCACCGCGGCCGGTACGGCACGGCCCGCCAAGGTGCTCGTGCTCGGCGCGGGTGTTGCGGGTCTGCAGGCCATCGGCACCGCGCGCCGGCTCGGCGCGCAGGTCACCGGCTACGACGTCCGTGAGGCTGCCCGCGAGGAGGTCAAGTCGCTCGGTGCGAGCTTCCTGGCGACGACGGTGAACGTCGCCTCCGAGGGTGGCTACGCCCGTGCGCTGACACCCGACGAGCGGACGGCCCAGCAGGCCGAGCTCTCGGCGAAGATGCGCGCGTTCGACATCGTCATCACGACGGCCCAGGTCCCGGGCGCTCGCCCGCCGGTCCTCGTCACGGCCGAGACGCTCGCCGGGATGGCACCAGGCTCCGTCGTCGTCGACCTCGGTGCCAGCTCGCTCGGCGGCAACGTCGACGGTTCGGTCCCCGACGAGCGGATCGTCACCGCCAACGGCGTCACGGTGATCGGCGCGGGCAACCTGCCTGCCCAGATGCCGACCGGCGCCTCGGCCGCCTACGCACGCAACGTCGCTGCGCTCCTGACCGCCGTCGTGCGCGACGGCGCCGTCAACCTCGACCCCACCGACGAGGTCGTGGACGCGGTGTGGGTGCGCCCTGCCGAGGCGCCCTACACCGAGGTCGCTCCTACCCAGGTCGCCACCGCCGAGGTCGCTGCCGCGGACGCCGCACCCGAGACCCTTCCGGAAGGGGAGTGAGATGAGCGCCCAGCTGCTCAGCAACCTGGCTCTGTTCGTGCTCGCTCTGCTCGTCGGGTTCGAGGTCATCAGCAAGATCCCCGCGACCCTTCACACGCCGATGATGTCGGGCGCCAACTCGATCCACGGCGTCGTCCTCGTCGGCGCGATCCTCATCGCCGCCGTCGCCGACACCCCCGCCGCGTACGTCCTGACCTTCGTCGCGGCGGCCTTCGCTGCCATGAACGTCGTGGGCGGCTACGTGGTCACCGACCGGATGCTCGAGATGTTCAGGACAAAGCCGAAGCCGGCCCCCGTGGCCGCTCGTGCTGCGGCGACCCACGACGGAGACGTGCGATGAGCGGCGAAACCCTTCCCCTGCTCGACACGGTCATCCGGGTCGTCTACCTGCTCGCAGCCGTGACCTTCGTGCTCGGGCTGCACTTCATGCGTTCGCCTGTGACGGCGCGGCGCGGCAACCTGCTCTCGGCCTCCGGGATGGCGTGCGCGGTCGTCGCGACCGTCGTGCTCATCGTCGCGGGTCAGGGCCACGGCAGCATCGTCCCGATCGCCGCGGTCGCGCTGGTCGTGGGCACGCTCATCGGGTCGGCCAGCGGGATGATCGGCGCGCGCCGCGTCAAGATGACCGCGATCCCGCAGCTCGTCTCGCTGTTCAACGCGGTCGGCGGTGGCGCGGCCGCGGTCGTGGGTGTCGTCGACTTCGTGCGGCTGAACGCCGACGGTGCGCTGTCGGCGGGCGTGTCGGTGCCCGTCGTGCTCGACGTGATCATCGGCTCGGTGACGTTCTCCGGCTCGCTCATCGCAGCGGGCAAGCTCCAGGGCTGGGTCTCCGGTGCGCCGATCACGTTCGGGGGGTCGCGCCTCGCGAGCATCGTCGCGGCCGCTGTCGCAGTCGTCGGCGGCGTCGTGGTCGTCGCGAACCCCAGCGCGTGGCTGCTGTGGCTCGTCGTGGTCGCGGCTCTCGCGTTCGGCGTCCTCATGGTGCTGCCGATCGGCGGCGCGGACATGCCCGTCGTGGTCTCGCTGCTCAACGCGTTCACCGGCCTGGCAGTCGCGATGGCCGGCTTTGTGGTCGACAACCAGATCATGATCATCGCGGGCGCGCTCGTGGGTGCCTCCGGAACGATCCTCACCCAGCAGATGGCCGAGGCCATGAACCGCTCGGTCGTGTCGATCATGGTCGGCGGCTTCGGCACCGGGGACACGAGCGCGACAGACGCCGGCGCGAGCAGCGCGATGGCCGGGGTCGAGGTCCGCAAGGTCAGCGCGGACGACGTCGCCATCCAGCTCGCCTACGCCCAGAAGGTCATCATCGTGCCCGGGTACGGCCTTGCGGCCGCCCAGGCGCAGCGCGAGTGCGGTGAGCTCGGCAAGCTGCTCACCGACCGGGGGATCACCGTGTACTACGCGATCCACCCGGTCGCAGGCCGCATGCCGGGGCACATGAACGTGCTCCTCGCGGAGGCCGACGTGCCCTACGACCAGCTCAAGGAGATGGACGAGGTCAACCCGGAGTTCGACACGGCCGACGTCGCCCTCGTCGTGGG
>JAYTSH010000094.1:0-10749 GCA_043745755.1 Cellulomonas sp.
GACCCGAACGCGAGCTACCCCACGGTCCCGACGGTGTGGGCAACCGGCCTGACGACCGTGTCGGCGTGCACGTTCGACCGGTCCGGCAACTTCTGGGCCACGGAGATGTTCCAGCCGGCCGCGGCCGGCCCGCCCGGCGACGTCGTCAAGATCCCGTTCGCGACGCCCACCGTCCAGACGCGGATCGGGGGCGGCCAGCTGCCCCTGCCCGGCGGGATCGCGCAAGGTCCTGACGGCTCCATGTACGTCAGCGTCGGATCTGCCGACCCGACCCCGGACGCCGGGGCGATCATGAAGGTCAGCGGCTGACCTGACGTGGTCGGGGCCCTGGGCCCGCAGCCAGAGCACACGGCTGCGGGCCCAGGGCTCCCGCGCGCCAGGGTCAGGTGCGGCGTGCGGGGTGTCGGGGCCGGCCGCGACAATGGACCGTGTCCTTCGTTCTCGTCACCGGTGGTCCCGAGGGTGCCGTCGCGCTGCAGGACGTCGCCGACGACGGGCAGCCGCTCGCACGGGTCGAGGTCGCCGCGGGTGATCTCGTGGCGGCCGTCGTCGGGCGCGAGGCCTCCCATCCGCGCTGGGCGTGGGACGACACGGCCCGCTGGTACCCGTCGCTGCTCGCCGCCGGAGTGCGGGTCGAGCGGTGCCACGACCTGCGGTTGTGCCACGCGATCCTCCGGGGCAGCGCCCGGTGCACCGACTCAGCGCTCGCGCTCGCTCCGCGGGGACCCTGGGACGGTCCGCGTCCGGGCGCCCCCAGGCCCGTCGAGATCAGCCTGTTCGACGACCCGCGGGACGGGCCAGCCGGCGGTGACCACGGGCCGGACGAGCTTGCCGAGCTGCAGGCCCAGCTCGCGGCGGTCGCCGGGTCGCTCGAGCCCGGCCGGCTGCGGCTGCTGCTCACGGCCGAGTCGACCGGTGCGCTGATCGCCGCCGAGATGCGCCACGACGGGATGCCGTGGCGCGTCGACGTCCACGACGAGCTCCTGACCCGTGAGCTCGGGGACCGACCGCGCGGCGGTGGCCGTCCGAGCAGGCTCGAGGCGCTCGCCGACGAGGTCCGCAGCGCACTCGGCCAGCCATCGCTCAACCTCGACTCCCAGCCCGACCTGCTGCGTGCACTGAGATCCGCGGGGCTCGACGTCACCACGACCCGGACGTGGGAGATCCGCGCGCTCGACCATCCGGTGACCGCACCGCTGCTCGCGTACAAGAAGCTCGCCCGCCTGCTCAGCGCCAACGGGTGGGCGTGGATGGAGGCGTGGGTCCATGACGGCCGGTTCCGGCCCGATTACGTGCCCGGGGGCGTGGTCACCGGACGGTGGGCGACGAGCGGCGGCGGTGCGCTGCAGCTGCCCGCGAGCATCCGCGGGGCCGTCCGGGCGGATCCAGGGTGGCGGCTGGTCGTCGCAGACGCCGCACAGCTCGAACCGCGCGTGCTCGCGGCGATGTCCGGCGACGCGGCGATGGCAGCCGCTGGCCGCCAGGCCGACCTGTACCAGGGCGTCGTCGACGCCGGCATCGTCGAGACCCGGCAGGAGGCCAAGTACGCGATGCTCGGCGCGATCTACGGCGCCACGACCGGTGCGAGCGCCGTGCTGATGCCGCGCCTGACCCGCGCGTACCCTCGCGCGGTCGGCATGGTCGAGGCCGCGGCGCGCGCGGGGGAGCGCGGCGACGTCGTCTCGACGTGGCTCGGCCGGTCCTCGCCGCAGCCCGACGGGGCGTGGCAGGCCGAGCTCCGGGCGGCGTCGGGCGAGGGCGCCGGGGCGGACGACGTGCGCGCGGCGCGGCGGCGGGGGCGCGACTGGGGGCGGTTCACCCGCAACTTCATCGTGCAGGGGACAGCCGCCGAGTGGGCGCTGTGCTGGATGGCGGCGCTGCGCCGTCGGCTCCTGGAGGTCGACGGGCGGCCACACCTGGTGTTCTTCCTGCACGACGAGGTCATGGTGCACTCCCCGGCGGCCGTGGCGGACGAGGTCGCAGCGGCCGTCCGGGATGCGGCGGCCGAGGCGGGGCTCCTGCTGTTCGGGGACTCGCCGGTCGACTTCGCGCTCGACGTGTCGGTCGTGGACAGCTACGACGAGGCCACGTGAGCACACCGATCGCCCGGCGCTCCGGGTGCGCGGACCCTGGCCGTGCGCCGGCTACGAGGGGCGAGTCGGCTGGGCGTCGTGGATGACGGTGCCGTCCCGAAGGGTGAGGTCGTCGGTCAGCATCAGCTCGGGGCCGCCTTCGCCGCTGCGCAGGACGGCCCCGCGGAACGCGGCGCCCGGCCACCAGCCGGAGTCGGTACGAGGCGGCGGTGATGCCGAGGACGGCCGCAGCCTGAGGCGAGGTGAGATCCTCGAAGACGGTGAGCGACAACGCCTCCTGGTCGGTCGCGCTCAACCGTCGCCATGCGGCGGCCAGGTCAAGTCAGCAGGCAGGTGCGGTTGCCAGGACCTTGAACCCATGTCGATGCTGGTCGGGGTGCCGATGGGCACGCGAACGTCCGCCGCGACCGGCGGCGTTCCGAGCCGTTGACGGGAGGACCCGATGACCGCTGCCAGTGGCATGGGTACGGCCCCGCTCGCCGAGGTCCTCGACCTCCTGACGGAGCGCATCGTCTGGTACCGGTACGACGATCGGATCGTCCTGTACTGCACCACGGCGTGGGCGCTGGCGAACGGCGGCCAGCCCGACGACTTCGTCGGACGGCCGCTCGACACCGTGCTCACGCCTGGGGAACGGGAAGGCCTGGTTCGCCAGCTCGCCGTCTCGGCCCGGAGGCCGACTTGTTGCAGGACCACATGACCCGCACGAGGGGTGACCGGTCGACCGAGTGGACCGACCGCTACCTGCCCGGACCCGATGGCGCCCATGTCCTGGCAGTGGGTCGCGACGTGACCGAGCGGCGGGATGCCCAGCTCAAGCTTGCCGCCAGCGAGGAGAAGTACCGGGCACTGGCACAGCGCGAAGCGCTGACGGGCCTCGCCAACCGGCGCCTGCGGGCATCCGTCCGAGATGCCGATATCATCGCCCGGGTGGGCAGTGACGAGTTCGTCGTTGTCCGCGAGTGCCCACCCGGTCAGGCCCACCTCCATGCCGTGCGTCTCGAACAGGTCATGCCCGAGCCGATCGCACTCGACGGCCTCACGATCGAGTGCGGGGCCAGCATCGGTTCCGTGGTCGCCGGGCCGGATCTCGGCGCTTCGAGTGTTCTCGCTGCCGCTGGCGCGGCCATGTACGCCGTGACGCACGGCCGTCGGTCCACGGCGAGAGCAGCAGGCCCGGACGTCTGAGCGCGACGAGGTGCACTGCGCGCATTGACCCGGCGATAGCGCGATCGCTATCGTCGCAGCATGGACGGGGAGTTCGGTCGGCAGTTGCGCGCAGCGAGGCAGCGAGCGGGCATCAGCCAGCGAGCGCTCGCCGAGCTCGCCGGTGTGCACCAGCCGACAATCGCCGCCGTCGAGACCGGGAGGCGCGGCGCGTCAGATCGGACGCGAGAGCAGCTCCTCGCAGCCGTGCGGGTGCGCCCCTCTGTCGCCCTGCGTCAGAACGTCGGTGAGGTCCGCACGGTGATCGCACGTCATCGGGGGACCGACCCGATGGTGTTCGGCTCGGTGGCTCGCGGCGAGGACACCACCGGCTCCGACCTCGACCTCATCGTGACGTTCCCGGACGGGACGGACCTCTTCGACGTCATGGACCTCACCGACGAGCTCGAGGCGCTCGTCGGCGTGCGAGTTGACATCGCGTCGGGCCGCTCGACCGGATCCGTCATGGAACGGGCGCGCCGCGAGGCTGTCGCTCTGTGATCGAAGACCGCCCGACTGCTGACGAGCGCGACCGGGTGGCGCTGCGCCTGAACGACCTCGCACGCATGGGCCGTCTGGTCGCAGGGATCGTGGCCAAGGGCAAGGATCTCTACCTCGACGACGGCATCGACGGGCAGATCCTGCGGGCAGCCGGGCGCGAGCAGGTTGTCGAGATCGCCACGGTCGTCGAGAAGCTGCCGGAAGCGTTCAAGGATGACCACCCGGGGATCGAGTGGGTCAAGATCCAACGCATGCGCAACCTCGTCGCCCACCACTATGACAAAGTGCAGGACGAGTTCGTGTGGGAGACGCTGCGTCGACGCGTTCCCGACCTCATGGCTCGTCTCGACCTCGACGGGGGATCAGGAGGGGTCGGCTGAGGCCCGCACCCGGTCGAGCAGGAGCAGGGAGATGTCGACGACCTCGGGCACCCCGACGTGGACCAGCTCGCCACCGCCGGCACCTGGCGCCCGGTCGGCACCCGCGTGCGCGGCGACCCCGTCAGACAGCATCACCGTGCAGAACGGGCACGCCGTCGCGATGACGTCGGCGCCGGTCGCGATGGCCTCGTCGGCGCGGTTGGCGTTGATGCGGGTGCCGATCGCCTCCTCCATCCACATGCGCGCGCCGCCGGCGCCGCAGCAGAAAGAGCGCTCGCGGTTGCGGGGCATCTCGGCGAGCTCGAGTCCGGGCAGGGCGCCGAGCAGCTCGCGCGGGGGTTCGTAGACCTGATTGTGACGGCCGATGTAGCACGGATCGTGATACGTCACGCGCTGGGGGGTTGCGCCGTCGGCGACGGGCGGGGCGACCGGCGTGAGGCGACCCTCGACGACGAGCCGGTTGAGCAGCTCGGTGTGGTGGACGACCTCGTAGTGGCCGCCGAGCTGCGGGTACTCGCGTGCGATGGTGTTGAAGCAGTGCGCGCACGTCACGACGATCGTGGTCGCGCCGACCCCGTTGAGCGTGGCGACATTGCCCGCCGCGAGCAGCTGGAAAAGGACCTCGTTGCCCGCGCGCCGGGCGGGGTCGCCCGTGCAGGACTCCCCGTCGCCCAGGACCGCGAACGAGACTCCCGCGGTGTGCAGCAGCTCGGCGACCGCACGGGTCGTCTTCTTCGCACGGTCCTCGTAGGCGCCGGCGCAGCCGACCCAGAACAGGTAGTCCACGTCCGCGGCCGTCTCGACGTCGGCGCCGATGACCGGCACGTCGAACGGCAGGCCCTTGGCCCAGTCGAGCCGCGCGCGAGAGGGTAGGCCCCACGGGTTGCCCTGGCGCTCGAGCTTGGTGAAGGTGCCGCCGAGCTCCTTGGGGAACGCCGACTCCATCAGCACCTGGTAGCGGCGGATGTCGACGATCGCGTCGACGTGCTCGATGTCGACCGGGCACTGCTGGACGCACGCGCCGCACATCGTGCACGCCCACAGGACGTCGGGGTCGATGACACCCGACGCGACAAGGTCGATGTCGGCGTGCGGGTCCGCGCTCGGCTCTAGCGTCGCCGCGTCCCCGGCACCGCGCGCCGCCCGGGCCGCCTGCAGGTAGGGAGCAGTGGCCGCCGCGTGGTCCCGCAGCGCGAGCACGAGCAGCTTCGGGGACAGCGGCTTGCCGGTCGCCCACGCGGGGCACTGCTCCTGGCAGCGCCCGCACTCGGTGCAGGTCGAGAAGTCGAGCAGGCCCTTCCACGTGAAGTCCTCGATGGCACGCACGCCGAGGCGCGCGTCGTCGGGCAGGGCCTCGATCGTGGCCAGGTCCAGCGGCGCGCCGCCGACGAGGACCGGCTGCAGCGGACCGAGCGCGACCTCGCCCCGCGGTGATCGCTGCGCGTAGACGTTGACCACGGCGAGGAACCGGTGCCAGGCGACGCCCATCGTGGGCTGGAGCCCGACGACCACGAACCACGACATCGACACGAGGATCTTCACCGTCGCGGCCACGACGACCGCGGTCTCGAGCGTCGCGTGCGGGGCCGAGGCCCACGCTGAGCCGTACCAGGCGGTGAGCGGGAAGTGCCAGGCACTCGCGAGGTGCGAGGTCGCAGGGTCCTGAGCGGCGAGCGCGTACTCGAGCCCGCGCAGCACGAGCACCGCGGCGACGACGAGCACGACGGTGGCCTCGACGAAGTACGCCTGACCGCGGTTCGAGCCGAAGAACCTCGACGCCCGCTGCGCGGACTCGGGTGCCTTGGCGCGTGGCTGACGGGTGAGGCGAACCCGGATGAGTGCCACGATCCCCGCGAACGAGAGCCACGCGATGGCCTCGGTGACCCACTCGAGCGGCGGCAGGTGCCCGAGGATCGGCAGCGAGTATGCGGGGTCGACGACCTGCCCGTACCCGCTGACGAGCGTGAGGAAGAGGATCGGGAACGACACCATCACCGACCAGTGCGCGACCCGGATGGCGGGCCGGTGCTGGAACCGCCCGTGCCCGATCAGCTCGCGCACGACGAGCCACAGCCGCGGACCGACCGGTCGCCAGCGATCGGGTGCCGGCGCGCCGATCTGCACGGTCCGCACGATCGCGACCGCGCCGCGCGCGAACACCGCGACGCCGACGACGGTCGAGACTGCGACGATCACGAGGCAGGTCAGCTGCAGGGCGTCCACGCTGTCACGCTAGCCGGTTGTCGTCCGCGCTCACGCGAGCAGCTCCACCGCCTGCTGGCCTCCTTCCGGATCGAAATGATCCGACCAGGTGCCCCGAGCCGTGCCGGAAAGACGAGCCAGAAGCGGGCTCAGAGCGAAAGCTGACGGTCGCCGGGGGGCGGTGTGGGAGCGTGACCGCGAAAGTCGTCAGGTTCGTTGACAATGACCCGAGCGCGGGGGTAACTTGACCGCTCGTAGGGGGCACAGCGCGAAGCGCCAGAGGGTTGATCGGTTGGCCGCGCCACGTCCACAGACAACGATGTGTGTGGAGGAATCATGATGAAGAAGAGCATGGCAGTGGTCGGGACTCTCGCGCTCGCGGGCGGACTTGCCATTGCTGCAGTCGCTCCCGCTTCGGCCGCTGGATGCGTTCGCGCGGACGGAAACGTGTGGGCGTCGAACTACGCGTACACGATGGATGCGAACGGTTCGTGTGGCACGCTAGGGGCCAACACGTACTACTCGCCGACACCAGGTATCGAGGTCTACTCGGGCTGGGTCTACTCGAGCACGAACTATGTTGAGTCACGGCACATCGCCACGATGATCGCCGGCCTCCACAGCGGCTCCTAGCCACCATGCAGACGAACACGCTGGCCAGGGTAGCGACCATTCTTGCGATCTCCGCCGCCCTGGCTGGCTGTTCGCTGAGCACCCCATCGGCGCCTTCGACGAGCCTCGAAGCCGTCGCGGGGGGAATGGCGGAAGCGAAGGCCGCAGGCGCCGATCCATCCCAGATCGCGCTGTTCGAAGACGGCGCGATCAGCTATGCGGACTACGAGACGGCGATCAACCGCTACGCCTCGTGCGCACGGGACGCCGGCTACACGGTGACGATCGCAGGCACACGCGCTAGCCAGGGCGTCACGGTGCTGAACTACACCTTGGCCGTGCCAACGGGGAAGACCTCAGATCTGGCCGACGCATGCTATGACAAGTATGCGAAATTCGTGGACACCTATTGGCAGGCGTCGTCGCCGGACGCGATAGCGTTCAGTGATCGCCGCGAGAAAGTGCTCAAGCCGCAGCTTCACGATTGTCTTGTGAGATACAAGGTCGACGTGCCGGACGATGCCTCGTTCGATGAGCTCGTCAAGAGTGCCGTCGATCACCTGCAGAAGGACGAGTCGCAGAATTGCATGGTCGACGTCGGGTACGGCACGTGGCAGGGATGACTGGCTCGCGCACCAGTGCCGCCACTGGGTCAGCGGCACCGTGGCTCGTGCTGGGCGTTCTCCTGGTCGTGCCGGTGCTCGCGATGGCCGGGTGGTTCGTCGTCGCGCGCGCGGACAACCCGACGGCGGCGGCGGCGCCCGTCGGTCCGATCGAGGTGCCCGTCACCCACGAGGACGTGACTGCCCGGACCAGCGTCTCGGTCGCGCTGGTGCCGGCGCCAGGCCGGCAGGTGGCGACCGCAGCCTCCGGGTCGGTGACGGCTGCCCCGGTCGTCGGCGTCGTGCTGCAGGCGGGTGACGTCGTGCTGCGGGTCAACGACCGCCCGGTGCGAGCGTTCGTCGCCGACGCGCCGTTGTGGCGCGTCCTGAAGCTTGGAGACAAGGGCGACGACACGCGCCGACTGCAGATGTACCTCAGCTCGCTGGGCTACTTCTCTGGAGCGGCCGACGGTGTCTTCGGATCGCGGCTGCGAGCGGCGGTCGGCCGCTTCAACGAGGACGGTGGCCAGGGTGCGGCTGCCTACGACTTCGACCCGTCATCGGTTGCATGGATCGGCACCCAGCCGATGACCGTCGCCCAGAGCCTCGTTGTGGTCGGCGTGACCGTCGCGCCGGGCACGCTGGTCACGGAGGGGCCCGGGACCAGCGCCGCCGTGACTGTCGAGGAGCCGCAGGGTGGCATCGCAACGCTCGGCGCGTTCGGGGACGCGGCGGACCTGGCTGTCGGCGGCGCGCACGTGGCGTATGCGCCAGGCAGCGGGATGGTCACCGCCCCCGTGGCGATCGAGAAGGTGCGATCCGCGCTCGCCCCTGCCACGAAGGGCTTGGCGCAGGTCTCGGCCACTGTCCCGGTTCGCGTCGCGGTCGTGCCCGCCTCGGCGCTCGTTCAGGGCGCCGACGGGACTGTGTGCGTCTACCCCACGGCGGACGGTGTACCCGTCGCGGTCACCCCCCTGGGGGGTGGCGTGGCGAGCGCGCAGCTGCCCGACGACGTCCCGGTGACGACGGTGCTTGCGAACCCCGGGCGAGTCCCGTTGCTGCACCCGTGCGGCTCGTAGCACAGGACGTCCGCGTGCGGTACCCGCGGACGACTCGTGACGTGCTCGACGGGGCGAGCTTCGCGATCGAGCGGGGACGCAGCGCGGCGATCCTCGGACCTTCGGGCTCGGGCAAGTCGACGCTGCTCAGCGTGCTGGGCGGTCTTGTACGGCCGGGTGCCGGCGTCGTCCGCGTCGAGCTCGGTTCGGGGGCCGTGGACCGCGCGCCGGTCGCGTTGCGCGACGCGACCGCCTGGGTCCTCCAGACTACGAACGTGCTGCCCGAGCGGTCCGCGCTCGAGAACGTCGTCGTGGCGGCGCTGACGCAGCACGGCGACCGACGCCGCGCGCGCGCCGAGGCCGAGCGCCGGCTCGAGTCGGTGGGTCTCGCTGACCGGGCCTACGACACCGCCCGGGTGCTGTCGGGCGGTGAGCTGCAGCGCGTCGTCATCGCGCGCGCCCTGGCTTCGGGGCGTCCGTTCGTGCTGGCCGACGAGCCGACGGGTCAGCTTGACCGGTCCACGTCGGCGATGGTGCTCGACGCACTTCTGCGGTCGTCGGGAGACGCGGGCGTCGTCATCGTGACGCACGATCCCGAGGTGGCTGCGCGGTGCGACGTCATGGTGCGGATCGACGACGGGCGAGTGGTCGCGGCATGAGCGGCGCGACACCCCGCAACGGTTGGCGTGCTCGGCACTCGGTCGCCGAGGCCGTGGCCAACGTGCGCGCGGGCGGCTTCCTCGCGGCGACGGTCATCGCCGTGGTCGCCCTCATGGTGGCTGCTGCTGTCGCCGCCGACCTTGGCGCTGCCCACAGGATCGTCGCGGCTGAGGACGCATACCTCGCCGCCGGTGGGGACCTGGTCGTCGCACAGGCGGCGGGTGAGGGCTCGGTCGATGCGGCTGCGTGCGTGGACCTTGCGGCACTCGCCGGGGTCCGGACGGCGTTCGCCTTCGATGTCCAGCCCGGCGGTGCACGGATCGAGGGGAGGCCTGAGAGTCAGCAGACCGTCGTCACCGCCACGTCCGGCGTGGCCGAGCTCCTGGGGATCGAGCGCCTCGACGCGGACCAGGCGGTGGTGTCGACGCTGATTGCCGACCGCTGGCAGTGGTCGCCAGGGTCGAGGTTCCGGCTCGACGCCCACGATGCGCTCGCCCTCCACATCCCGCCAGGGGTCCTGACCGCGGCGGCGATCACCGACCTCGGGCTGATCTCGCAGAGCGCATCGACGGGCGTGCTGCTCGTGAGGGCGGCGACCGGCACCGCGCAGTCCTGCTACGTGCAGGTCACGCCTTCCTACCGGGACGACCTCATGGCGACGATCCCGGCACTGCTCGGCGAGACCTCGCGAGGAGCGGTCCAGGTCGCGGAGCGCCTGCCGGCTGGCGGGTTCGCCCAGGACCCGGCGCGCGAGTTCGAGGTGCGACCGACACGCTGGGCGGGCGCGGCAGCGGGGGCGATCGCCGGGCTGCTGTGGGCCGTGGTCGCGTGGACCCGCCGTGGCCGGGCTGCGCTCTACGCCTCAATCGGTGTGCCGTGGTCAGGAGGCGTCCTGATCCGCTGGACCGAGGGGCTGGTCGTCGTCGTGTCCGGCACCCTCTGGGGCATCGTGCTCGGCCTAGGGGCGGCGGTGCTGCGGTCGGGTGTTGAACCGGACCTCGGTGTCACGATGGCGTCGCAGCACCTGGTTGCTGCGTTGGCCACGGGAGTGCTCGTCGTGGTCCTCACGGGCGTGCCGAGTCCGCCGACGCTGGCCACGCTCAAGGACCGCTGAGCCGAGCCCAGCCGGGGATTGGTACCATGACGTGGCTCCCCAGATTCTCCCGGACGTCGACCACCCGCCCACCACAGGACGGAGCCGGAGCTGCTGCTGCTGCTGCTCGCCGTGCACCTCGCGGCAGCGCTGTGCGCACCCGTCCTGGTCGGTCGGCTCGGCCGCAAGGCGTTCTGGTTCCTCGCGCTCGCTCCCGCGTCGGCGGCGGCCTGGGCGCTCGCGCACACGAGCCAGGTCGCCGCGGGCCGCGGTCCGGTCGAGGTCGTCCAGTGGATCCCGACGCTGGGCATCGAGCTCGCGTTCCGGCTCGACACCCTCTCG
>JAYTSH010000095.1:0-2313 GCA_043745755.1 Cellulomonas sp.
GCCGGCAAGGGCGGCACGATCAAGCGGATCACGCAGTACCTGAGCCCTCGCGTCGCGCGCATCGCGGCGCTGCCGACCCCGACCGAGCGCGAGCGCGGCGAGTGGTACTACCAGCGCTACATCGCGCACCTGCCAGCTGCCGGGGAGATCGTCCTGTTCGACCGGTCCTGGTATAACCGGGCCGGGGTCGAGCGCGTCATGGGCTTCTGCACACCGCAGGAGTACACGCGGTTCATGCGCCAGACGCCGATCTTTGAGCAGATGCTCATCGACGACGGGATCCTGCTGCGCAAGTACTGGTTCTCCGTCTCGGACGCCGAGCAGCTGCGGCGCTTCCGCTCACGCCTGCACGACCCGGCGCGACAGTGGAAGCTCAGCCCGATGGACCTCGAGTCCATCAACCGCTGGGAGGACTTCTCCCGCGCGAAGGACGAGATGCTGGTGCACACCGACGTGCCCGCGAGCCCGTGGTTCATCGTGGAGTCCGACGTCAAGAAGCATGCGCGGCTCAACATGATGGCGCACCTGCTCTCGACGATCCCGTACACCGACGTGCCGCACGAGAAGGTCGTCCTGCCCGACCGCCCGCCCGCGTCGAGCGGCTACGTGCGACCACCCCGCGAGCTCACGACCACGGTGCCCGACCATGTCGCGCTGCTGATGGGTGACCCCGAGAAGAACATCTGAGGCGGTTCGCGAGCGGTGCTGCGGGGGCGCCGCGCGGCGGCGTCAGGCAGTCCGTACGGCCACGATGACGGCGTCGAGCGCGGGCCGTGGTGCTCCCTCGACGGCTCGCGGGCGCCGCTCCGCGAACCGCACCTCGACTCCTGCTGATCCGGCCAGGTCCGCCGCGACGTCCTGTGCCGTGAACAGGACCGTCGTGTCGGACGGGCCACCAGCACCTTCGACCGGGTTGGTCAGGTCGTGGCCGACGACGACGAGCGTGCCACCGGGTGCGAGCGCGCGCGCCGCTGACTGCACGAGCGCACGTCGTTCGGCCTCGGGCAGGTGGATGTACATCAGCAGGACCGCGTCCTGGGACCCGGGCTCGGGTGCGTATGTCAGCAGGTCGGCATGGACCCAGTCGATGTGCCCGGTCGTGGCCGGCGCGTCGGCCGCCTGCACGGCGCGGGCGGTGCGGAGCGCCTCGACGGAGAAGTCGACCGCCGTGACGTCCCAGCCGAGCCCCGCGAGCCACAGCGCGTGCCGACCCTCACCCGTGCCGAGGTCGAGCGCGGCGCCGGGCGTGAGGTCGCCGAGGGCCTCGACCGCCCAGACGTTCGGCTGCGCCGTCCAGACCCGGCCATCGGCGGCGTACCGCGCATCCCAGGCCGCCTGGTCCATCCCCCGGGTGGTCATGCGAGGGAGAGGAACAGCTTCTCGAGCTTCGCGACGTCGAGCTTCTCTTCGCCGTCCGCCTGCGTGAGGCACTGCCGCATCCCGGTGGCGACGATCGCGAAACCCGCACGGTCGAGCGCGCGGCTCACCGCGGCGAGCTGCATGACGATGTCCTCGCAGTCGCGGCCCTCCTCGAGCATGCGCTGGACGCCGGCAAGCTGGCCCTGGGCGCGCTTGAGCCGGTTGATGACCTTGCCCATCTCGGTGCGGTCGAGCTGCATGCCGATCCTCTTCTCTCGTCGCACCAAGGCTACCCGGCTGGGTATCACCGGAGCCGGGACGCTCATGTCGTGGGCAGGAGGCCGCGCAGCGCGGCGCTGAGCCGTGAGCTCGCGTCGTCGGCCACGGCCGCCAGGGCGGCGTTCCCGGTCATCGTGACCAGGACCTGCGGGTCGATCGCGGCGACCTCGGTGCGGCCGTCGGGCAGCGACCGGACGACGACGTTGCACGGCAGCAGCAGGCCGATCTGATCCTCTGCTTGCAGCGCGCGATAGGCGAGCGGGGGGTTGCACGCGCCGAGGATCACCTGGGGGGCGATGTCGACGTCGAGCTTCGCCTTCAGGGTGGCCGCCATGTCGATCTCGGTCAGCACGCCGAAGCCCTGGGCCTTGAGCGCGTCCTTGACGGCCGCGAGGGTTGGTCCGAAAGGCTGGTCGACCGTGGTGGTGATGCCGTAGCTCATCTGCGGGCCTCTCGTCTGCGGGTGCGGGCAGGTTACCCGCGGGGGTATAGCGCGAGGAAGGGAAGGCCTATTCCGCCGGTGTGTGCACGAGCGCGTCGCAGGCCGCGACGAGCCGCGTGCGGACGGCTGCGGCGCGCTCGGCGAAGGCGCGTTGCCGCGCCACGTACTCTGCCTTGCCCTCGGGGGTCTCGATCGCCACGGCAGTCTCGCCGAGCGACGACACGTCGTACGGC
>JAYTSH010000096.1:0-3881 GCA_043745755.1 Cellulomonas sp.
ACGACGGCTCGGGCGTGCTGGCCGGTCTACCGAGCCCGTTCACCGCGACGCGGTACCACTCGCTCGCGGTCGTCGACGGCACGTTCTCCGACGAGCTCGCGGTCACCGCGACCGTCGAGAGCGCGCACGGCCGCATCATCATGGGCCTGGCGCACCGGACGCTGCCCTTGCACGGCGTGCAGTTCCACCCGGAGAGCGTCCTGACCGAGGGCGGGCACCGGATCCTGGCGAACTGGCTGGCCATCTGTGGGGACACCGAGGCGCTCGAGCGCTCGGTCGGCCTGCACCCGCTGGTCCGGACGAACACAGGCCCCGCCGCGAGGTAGCCGAACCTCCTGGTTTCACTCGCGGCGGGCGGGTCGCTTCTCGGGTGGGTCAGGGATTGGGCGGCGGGCCGCCGGTCGCTGTCGCGCTCGCGCTCGCACTCGCGCTTGCGCTTGAGCCCGGTCCCTGCGAGACGCTCAAGATCACCGTCGAGCCCGGGACCACCTTGGCGCCCTTGTTCGGGTTCGACGAGATGACCGAGTTGGGGGTCTCGACGCTCACGACAGGGTTCTTCGACGCCACCAGCCCCAGGGCCTGCAGCTGCTTGGCCGCGGCGTCGTACGTCTGACCGACGAGGCCGTCCGGGATCGTGACCGTCGTCGGCGCGATCGCGACCGTGAGCCCGACCGTGCTGCCCTGCTGGACGAGCCCCGGCGAGCGGTCCTGGGTGAGAACGGTGTCGGGCGTCTTGTCGGGGGACTCCACGTTGGTGAAGTTGCCGGTCAGGTGCAGCGTGGTGAGGACGGTCTGCGCCTCGGCGCGCGGCTTGCCGACGAGATCCGGGAGCTGGACGTTTCCGCTCGAGATCGACAGGTTCACCGTCGAGCCAGCGGGCACGGTGCCCGCGGCCGGGGTGGTGCTGACGACCTTGCCCTGCGGCTGGGCCGGGTCGTCGACCTGGGTGACGGTGCCGGGCGTGAGCCTGAGCTCCTTGAGCTGGGCGCGCGCCTGGTCCTGCGTGAGCCCGCTGAGGTCGCTGAGCTTGACCGAGTCCGGGCCGGTCGAGATGAAGACCTTGACGCTGGACTTCTCCGGGACCGCGGTGCCCTCGGCCGGCACGGTGTGGATGGCGTTGCCCGCTGCGACCGTCGCGCTGGCCTCCACCTGCCGGTCGAACTGCAGGCCCAAGCCGACCATCTTCGACCTCGCCTCGGCCTCCGAGAGGTTGGCCACGGTCGGGACGGTCACGGTCACCGGGGTCTGAACCTTGTTCGCGTTGGCCTGGATCAGCGCGAAGATCCCGCCGATCGCGAGGATGGCGACCGCGAGGAGCGTCCACAGCAGCCAGCCCCGGCGGGGTGGCGCCTCGTCGTCCGTGCGGTACGACTGCGGCAGGACACCTGTGGAGCCGGGCGTCGTCGGGGCCCACCCGCTCGCACCCACGGGCACGATCTGCGTCGCGGCCGTCGCGGCCGTGGCCGTCATGACCTGGGTCGCGGGACCGGACGCCAGCGCGCCCGCCGCGAAAGCGCTGATCGGCGGCGCCGCGACGCGCCCTCCGCGTGCGGCCGACTCGAGGTCGGCCCGGAACTCGGCGGCTGACGAGTAGCGGTCGTCACGGTCCTTGGCGAGCGCCTTGAGGGTGATGCGGTCGAGGGTCTCGGGGACGTCGGCCGCGAACGAGCTCGGCGTCGGCGCGGCCTCACGGACGTGCTGGTACGCCACGGCCACGGGGGAGTCGCCGATGAACGGCGGCCGGCCGGTGAGCAGCTCGAAGAGCAGGCAGCCGGTGGAGTAGAGGTCGCTGCGCGCGTCGACCTGCTCGCCGCGGGCCTGCTCCGGCGAGAGGTACTGCGCGGTGCCGATGACGGCCTGGGTCTGGGTCATCGTGGCGGCGGAGTCGGCCACCGCGCGGGCGATGCCGAAGTCCATGACCTTGATCGCGCCCGTCGGCGTGAGCATGACGTTCGCGGGCTTGATGTCGCGGTGGACGATGCCCGCGTGGTGGGAGTACTCGAGGGCTGACAGGACCCCGGCCGTGATCTCGACGGCCTCGTCGATCGGCACGGCGTTGCCGTCCCGCAGGATGTCCCGGACCGTGTGGCCCTCGACGTACTCCATGACGATGAACGGCACGTGCGAGACGACGCCCGACGCCTCGGTGACGAGGTCCTCGCCGGTGTCGTAGACCGCAACGATGGCCGGGTGGTTGAGGGACGCCGCCGCCTGGGCCTCGCGCCGGAACCGGGCGAGGAAGGACGGGTCACGCGCCAGGTCGGAGCGGAGCACCTTGATCGCGACGGTGCGCCCGAGCCGCGTGTCGTGGCCGATGTGCACCTCGGCCATCCCGCCGCGCCCGATGAGCTCACCGACCGCGTACCGTCCGGCGAGGATCCGGGAACCTTCGTCCACCACTAGGCGTCCTTCGTTGTTGTCAGGGTGTCGGGATCGCCCGGCACACTCTCGGAGATCATCCCATCCTCGGTCCGAGGACGAGGGTATCCGGCGTCGTCCGCGCGCAGGCGCTGTTCTGCGACCGCCAGCACGGTCGAGCCACCCGTGGGATCGGACGAGGGGCCCTCGGCGCGCGTCAACGCCTGGGCGAGCGCCGCGCCGAGGAGCGCGACGAGCAGCAGCATCAGCGCGACGAAAGGCCAGGTCAACCGCCCGACGCGCGCGCCGGTGGTCGTCGAGGTGCGTCGGGTCGCCGGCTCGGACGTCGCGCGGTGCGAGCCGGCTGGTCGGCGCGCGTCCTGCTCGCCGTGGTCGCGCAGCTCGCGCCGCGGCGGGTATGACGGCGGGACGACGACCTGGTCGACGGGCCGGACCGGGGGAGCCAGCACCGAAACGGGCGCGGGCGCGGGCGGGACCTCGCGCTGGATCTCACGCTCGGCCTCGGCGCGCCGACCTGACGGCACCGCTCGCGGATCGGTGACGACGTGGATGCCGGTCGGCGGCGTCTGGGTGACCATGCCATCGAGCGTGTGGGCCAGCTCGGCCGTGGAGCGGGGCCGGTCGGCCGGATCCTTGGACAGCAGGCGCATGACGATCACGGCCAGGCGCGGCTCGACCGACTGCGGCAACGGCGGCACTGGCGTGTTGACGTGCGCGACGGCGATGTCCACCGCCGTCGGGCCGGTGAAGGGCCGGTGCCCGACGAGGGACTCGTACGCGACGATGCCGAGCGAGTACAGGTCGGACGCGGCGGTCGCCGGCTTGCCGACCGCCTGCTCGGGCGACAGGTACTGCGCGGTGCCCATGACCATGCCCGTCGCGGTCATCGGGACCTGGTTCGTCGCGAGCGACACACCGAAGTCGGTGATCTTCACGCGCCCGCCCCGGCCGAGCAGGATGTTGCCGGGCTTGACGTCACGGTGCACGACGCCGGCCGTGTGGGCAGCGTGCAGCGCGCGGGCGGTCTGGGCGAGGATCGGCAGGAGGCGCTGCGTCGGGAGCACCGGCTCGCGCTCGAGCAGGTCGGACATGGGCTCGCCGACGACGAGCTCCTGGACGAGGAACGCCGAACCGTCCTGCTCCCCGTAGTCGTAGAGCTGGGCGATGTTCTGGTGCGACAGCGACGCCGAGTTGCGGGCCTCGGTGCGGAACCGGGACAGGAAGCCCGGGTCGCCCGCGTACTCCTCGCGGAGCACCTTGATCGCGACGTCGCGCGCGAGCGACTCGTCGTGCGCGACCCAGACCTCACCCATGCCACCGACGGCGATCTGCCGGACCAGCCGGTAGCGGTCACCGAGGATCTCACCCTGTGCAGTTCTCACTTGCCGAGCACCGCCTCGATGACGGCCTTGGCGATGGGCGCGGCCACCTTGCCGCCCGTCGCCTCGTTGCCGAGGTTGCCGCCGTGCTCGACGATCACCGCGACCGCGACCTTCGGGGCG
>JAYTSH010000097.1:0-2790 GCA_043745755.1 Cellulomonas sp.
GCTCGCCATGACCCTCGTCGTCGGCAGCGTGCTGACGTCGCTCCTCACGCTGTACGCGCTCATCAAGGCGTGGAACAAGGCGTTCTGGCAGACGCCCCCGGCGGCGCTGCCCGCCACGCGCATCCCGTTCGGCATGGTCGGCCCGACGGCGGCGCTCGTCGCGTTCGGCCTGGCCCTGACCGTGTTCGCCGGACCGCTGTACGCGTACACCGGGCGCGCGGCCACGGCCCTGCAGCAGCGCACGCCGTACATCGACGCCGTCCTGCCCGACGCGTCGCGCAGCGAAGGCGTCTCCGCCGACCCCGCAGCGGTACAGCCGTGAGCCCGGCCACGCGGCGGCGGCCGGGGTCGACGCAATGGCCGACCATCCTGTGGCTCGTCGTCGTCTGGGTCCTGCTGTGGGGCGACCTGTCCGTCGCGAACGTGCTCGCGGGGTTCGCGATCTCGTTGCTCATCACGCGCGGTCTGCGGATGACCCCGATCGACTTCCAGGGCACGGTCCACCCGTTCGGGCTGCTGGTCCTGGTCGCACGCTTCCTCGTCGACCTCGTGCACGCGTCGTTCCAGGTCAGCATCCTCGCGCTACGTCCCCGCCGGCTCCCGCACGGTGCGGTCATCGGCGTGCAGCTGCGCAGCCACTCCGACCTGTACCTCACGCTCACCGCCGAGCTGTGCTCGCTCGTGCCCGGCTCGCTGGTCGTCGAGGCCCACCGCCTCACCGGTCGGCTCTACCTGCACGTGCTCGACGTCGCGCAGGTCGGCGGTATCGAGCGGGCCCGGCAGATCGTGCTCGACCAGGAAGAGCGCGTGCTGCGCGCGCTCGCGTCCGACCCCGAGCTCCTCGAGGCCGGGCTCACACCGGTCGGGCTGCTGCGGCGCCTGCGCCGGCGCGACCCGGAGGTGGGTGCATGACCGTCGTGATCGTGGTGTGCGGGGTCCTGCTGACCGTCGGCGGCGTGTGCGCGGTCGTCCGCGCCGAACGCGGCCCCTCGATGCTCGACCGGACCGTCGCGCTCGACATCGTCGTGACCACGCTGACCGCGGCGGGTGCGCTGTTCGCGGCCGTCGAGCGCCGCACCGACATCGTGCCGATCCTCGTCGTGCTCTCGCTCGTGGGCTTCGTGGGGTCGGTGACCATCGCGCGGTTCGCGTCGGTCGAGCCTGCGGGCGAGGGCCGGGTGCGGACCCCCGAGGAGGTCGCGGCCCAGAGCGCCGAGGCGCTCCGGCTCGAGGAGCTCGCCGAGGCGGCCGCGCACCCTCGACCGGTCGAGCCCGCAGAGCCGGTCGAGCCCCAGCCGGACGACGCGACGGGAGAGGTCCGATGAGCATCCCCTGGAACCAGGTCGCCGACGTGGCGGCGGCCGCGTGCCTGCTCGGCGGCGCTTTCCTGGCGTTCGCCGCCGGCGTCGGCGTGCTGCGATTCCCCGACCTGCTCGCGCGCATGCACGCCGGGACGAAGCCCCAGGTGCTCGGCCTCATGCTCGTCCTGACCGGCCTCGCGCTCCGGCTGCGATCCGGCTCGGCGGTGTGGGCGCTCCTGCTCGTGGTGCTCTTCCAGATGCTCACCGCGCCGGTCGCGGCGCACATGGTCGGACGCGGGGGCTACCGGACGGGGAAGGTCCGGGGGGACCTGCTCGTGGTCGACGAGCTCACCGCCGACCTGCGACGGGCCCAGGAGCAGCCGCCAGCCTGACGCGGCCTGCCCGGGATGACCGAGCCGGGTCAGGCAGCAGCCGAGCGCCGGCCTTTGTCGATGCGTGCGCTGAACCGGGCCGTGCCCCGCATCGTCAGCACCCGGGCGAGCGCGACGAGCGCCCCGGTGATCGCCGCGGCGGCGACGACCTCGGCCAGACCGGCGTCGCCCTGGTCGTCGGCCTTCGGCGGCTTGTGGCCGCTAGCGGTCTTCCAGGAGGCGTTGACTGCCTTCTGCACGGCCCAGGCAGCGGCGATCGCGACGACCGCGCCGGCGATCTTGGCGACGATGGACGGTGACTGCTGGTCGGCCACGACAACCTCCGGTGCTCGGGCGGGGCGCGTGCGTGATCGGACGTGCGCAGACCCACGCTAGTGCCCGGTGTAGTCTCGCCGCTGAACGACAGGGGAGCGCCAGGACCCAGAAGGCACGCCGACGGGTCCCAGGCGCTGAGAGTGCGGACAACCGCAGACCCTCGAACCTGATCCGGCTCACACCGGCGTAGGGAGTCGGGCTTCTCAGTCCTCGCTGTCGTCGTCGCGCAGGGCTGACCGGCGCGGCGGCAGCGGCGTGGGCTCCCTCCTGCATCCACGAGGAGGAGCACCACCATGACCACCACCCACACCGGCCGCCGGAGACGCGCGCTCGTGCTCGGCGCCGTGACCGTCGTCGCGATCGCGCTCGCGGGCTGCTCCGGGACGGCCTCGGGCAACGCCGCGACGACCGGAGCGACGGCGACGGCAGCCGCCACCGACGCCACCCCCGGCACCGTCACGATCGTCACGCACGACTCGTTCGCGCTCAGCGACGGGCTGATCGCCTCGTTCGAGTCCGCGACGGGGATCACCGTCAAGCAGGTCGCACCCGGCGACGGCGGCACGCTCGTCAACCAGCTCATCCTCACGAAGGCCGCACCGCTGGGCGACCTCGCGTACGGGGTCGACAACTCGTTCGCGTCCCGCGCGATCGCGGAGGGCGTCTTCGCGCCGACGACGTCGAGCGTCCCCGCCGCTGCGGACGCGGCGAAGTACGCGGTCGACAGCTCGGGCTCGCTCACCGCGATCGACTACGGCGACGTCTGCCTCAACGTCGACCAC
>JAYTSH010000098.1:0-2081 GCA_043745755.1 Cellulomonas sp.
GACGGTGAACGCCCTGACCGCCGCGCACGGCGTGCTGATCCCGCTCGAGTGCGAGTTCTTCGCGCTGCGCGGGGTCGCGCTGCTCATCGAGACCATCGAAAAGGTCCGGGACCGTCTGAACCCCCGCCTCGAGGTCGACGGCATCCTCGCAACCATGTACGACCCGCGGACGCTCCATGCTCGTGAGGTCGTGGCGCGGCTCAAGGAGGCATTCGGCAGCACGCTGCTGCACACGATGATCGGGCGCACGGTGAAGTTCCCGGACTCGACGGTCGCGGCCGAGCCCATCACCACGTACGCACCGACCCACCCCGGTGCGATCGCTTACCGTCAGCTCGCGCGCGAGCTCGTCGCCCGTGGCGACGCCGCCTAGCCCCGTCGCGGAGGCGTCCAGGACGGTGAGCTTCGAGGTTCACCTCACCAACTTCTCCGGACCGTTCGACCTGCTGCTCGGGCTGATCTCGAAGCACAAGCTCGACATCACGGAGATCGCGCTCGCGACCGTCACGGACGAGTTCATCGCGTACATCCGGCTCGCTGAGCGCACGGGGGCCGACGGCGGCCAGTCCTGGGACCTCGGCCAGGTCAGTGAGTTCCTCGTCGTCGCCGCCACGCTCCTCGACCTCAAGGCGGCTCGGCTGCTCCCGTCCGGCGACGTCGAGGACGAGGAAGATCTCGAGTTCCTCGAGGCACGCGACCTGCTCTTCGCCCGGCTGCTCCAGTACCGCGCGTACAAGGACGTCGCCGCTGACATCAGCGAACGGCTTGCGTCGGAGGCCCGCCGGTTCCCCCGCACCGTCACCCTCGAGCCGCACCTCGCGGCACTGCTCCCGGAGCTCGTGTGGCAGATCGGCCCGCAGGAGCTCGCGGTGCTGGCCGCCAGAGCGCTCGCGCCGCGTGCGCTGCCGCCCGGTGTCGACCTCAGTCACGTGTACGCGCCGACGGTATCGGTGCGCGAACAGGCGGCTGTGCTCGTCGACCGCCTGCGGCACGGCGGCGCCGCGTCGTTCCGGGCTCTGACCGCCGACGCCAGTTCGACGCTCGTCATCGTCGTGCGGTTCCTGGCGCTGCTCGAGCTGTTCCGCGAGGGGGCTGTCGGGTTCGACCAGGTCAGCCCGCTCGGGGAGCTCACGGTGCGGTGGACCGGTTCCGACGAGGGCGACATCGTCGTGTCCGACGACTTCGACGCTCCACCCGATGCTCCGGATGCTCCGGATGCTCCGGATGCCCCCCCTGAGCCCGACACGCAGGAGCCGATATCATGACCGAGAACATCCCCGACGGTCCGGTTGACGTGGCGCCCGACGCCGACGGCGCGGCTGACGACCGCGTGCCCGCGCCGGCTCCAGACCCCGCGGCCGACGAGCTCGCGTTCGACGTCGACGACCTGCCCGGCGGCGCACTCGCCGCGCTCGAGGCGGTGCTCATGGTCGCCGACGAGCCGATCCCTGCAATTCGGCTCGCGTCCGTCCTCGCGCTGCCGACCATCCGGGTCGAGGCGCTGCTCGCCGAGCTGGCGGCCGAGTACTGCGGCGCGAACGGCGGCCGCGTGCGCGGCTTCGAGCTGCGCCTCGCCGGTGCCGGCTGGCGCATCTACTCGGCGCCGACGTACGCCGACGTCGTCGGGCGGTTCGTGCTCGAGGGACAGACGGCCCGGTTGACCCAGGCCGCGCTCGAGACGCTCGCGGTGATCGCCTACCGGCAACCGGTCACGCGCGGGCAGGTCTCGGGGGTGCGCGGGGTCAACGTGGACGGCGTCGTGCGGACGCTGACCGCGCGTGGGCTCGTCACGGAGGTGGGCGCCGATCCCTCGACTGGTGCCCTGCTGTACGAGACCACGGGATACTTCTTGGAACGGATGGGGCTGGCGAGTCTCGACGAGATGCCGCCGCTCGCGCCCTACCTGCCCGATATCGACACGCTCGAAGGCGTGGACACGGCAAGCGGAGAGACACGATGAGTGCTGCAGACGAACGACGCGACGGCCGGACCGGCCAGCTCCGAGGGGAGTCCCCCCGAACCGGCAGCGACCGTGCCTTCGCCCGCGCAGACCGCTCGGGCGTGCCGCACGTGTCGCGGCC
>JAYTSH010000099.1:0-7502 GCA_043745755.1 Cellulomonas sp.
CGTGAAGTTCACGGCCCACGGGTAGAGGAAGACGACCTCGATGTCGAAGATGATGAACGTCATCGCGACGAGGTAGTACTTGATCGGGAACCGGCCGCCCCCGACGGCGTGCGGGGTCGGCTCGATGCCGCACTCGTACGCCTCGAGCTTGGCGCGGTTGTAGCGGCGCGGCCCGAGGATCGCGCTCGCGCCGACGCCACCGAGGGCGAGCACGCCAGCGATCCCCATCATCACCAGGATCGGTACGTACGGGTTGGTCATCTCAGAGCCCTCCCGGTCAGGGATTGGGCGGGCCTCGGTGCCGAGGTCCTGCGGTCGGTCGGAGAGTATGCGGTCGTCGAGCGGTCGAGGGTCGCGCGGCAGCCACTCATGCTGCCGGGACGATCCTGGTCAGACCCGAGATCACGCGGTCGACGACGTCGCCGCCGCGCGGCTCGTAGCAGTCCGAGAGCAGCTTGAGCGTGAAGCGCATGAGCAGCGGCCGGGGAAGCCCGTACCGCGTGCACAGCCGCATGACCTGGGGGTGCTCGATGATCTTCACGAAGTAGCGGCCGAGCGTGTAGTACCCGCCGAGGTCGTCCTTCATGCGGCTCGCGTAGGTCCCGAGCGCACGCTCACGCCCCGCGGCCGATCCGCGCGAGGCAGCCTGGACGACGGCGTCGGCGGCGAACCGGCCCGCCAGCAGCCCGTAGGCGATTCCCTCACCGTTGAACGGGCTGACCATGCCGGCCGCGTCGCCCGCGAGCATGAGGCCGCGCCCGTAGAGCGGCCCGCGGTTGAAGCCCATGGGCAACGCCGCACCGCGCACCGGCCCGATCTGGTTCTCGGGGGTGAACTCCCACTCGGCCGGCGCGTTCGCCATCCACTTCGCGAACAGGTCCTTGTAGTCGACCTTCGTGGCGGCGGCCGTCGACGACACGCTGCCGAGGCCCACGTTCGCGGTGCCGTCACCGAGCGCGAAGATCCAGCCGTACCCAGGCATGAGGTTGGACCGCCCGGGGGCGCCGTCCCACAGCTCGAGATGGCTCTCCATCCACGGGTCCTGGTCGCGCGGCGTGCGGAAGTAGGTGCGCACCGCGACGCCCATCGGGCGATCGTCGCGCTTGGCGAGCCCGAGACCGGTCGCGAGCCGTGCGGACACGCCGTCCGCGGCGATGACGACCGGGGCGCGGTAGGTGATCTCGTCGCCGCTGCGCCGGCCGGCCTCGTCCACCGGCCGGGCCGTGACGCCGACGACCCGACCCGTGCGCTCGGCGAGCACCGGGCCTGTGACGTTGGTGCGCTCGAGCAGCTTGGCGCCAGCGGCACGAGCGTGCTCGACGAGCGCGTGGTCGAGGCTCATGCGCGTGCGAGCCAGACCGTACGACGGGTAGCTCGACAGCTCGGGCCAGGGCAGCTCGAGGCGGTGACCGCCGCCCACCACGCGCAGACCCTTGTTGCGGATCCAGCCGTCGCTCTCGCGGAGCGGCAGGCCCATCGCGACGAGCTCCTTGACAGCGCGGGGCGTCAGGCCGTCGCCGCAGATCTTGTCCCGAGGGAACGACGCCTTGTCGAGGAGCAGCACGTCCAGGCCGGCCGACGCGCAGTGGTACGCCGCGCTCGATCCTGCGGGGCCAGCGCCGACGACGATGACATCAGCGTCGTCGTGCCCTGCATTGACCACGGACTTCCCCCATGTGTGAAGGCATTCCTGCTACGACTTGCCGAGTGTAACCACCGTCCCACGACGTGTCTGCGCAGGCTTACCTCATCCTCGCTGACCAGCTGTGTCCCTGCTCACATCCCGTCCTCGCACCTCATGGAGCCTGCGGTGGGGGCGTTCGATCCTCAGGACGGACGGACGCCCCGATGCAACGCCACGATCCCGCCCGAGAGGTTCCGAAATGCCACCTGGGCCCATCCGGCGGCCTTGATCAGCTGTCCGAGACCCTGCTGGTCCGGCCACTCGCGGATCGACTCCGCCAGGTACACGTAGGCGTCGGGTTCCTTGGACACCGCGCGCGCGACGGGCGGAAGCGCGCGCATGAGGTACTCGGTGTAGACGGTCCGGAACGGCGCCCACGTCGGTCGCGAGAACTCGCAGACGACCAGTCGCCCGCCGGGACGGGTCACGCGGAACAGCTCGGAGAGCGCGCCCGCGGTGTCCACGACGTTGCGCAGCCCGAACGAGATCGTCACGGCGTCGAACGACTCGTCAGCGAACGGCAGCGCCGTCGCGTCACCGGCGACGAACCCCAGGTCGGGGCGTCGGCGCTTGCCGACCTCGAGCATCCCGAACGACAGGTCGCACGGCACGACGCGCACGCCCGCGTCGGCGAGCGGCTCGCTCGAGGTCCCGGTGCCCGCCGCGAGGTCGAGCACCCGCTCGCCACGCTGCGCCCCGACCGCGGCGAGCGTCGCCCGGCGCCAGTAGCGGTCCTGCCCGAGGGAGATGACGTCGTTCGTCACGTCGTAGCGGCGCGCGACGGCGTCGAACATGGCGGCGACGGCACGGGGGTCCTTGTCGAGGGTGGCGCGGGGCATGGCCCCATCGTCTCAGGTCGGCAGGGGTGTCGCGTCCGGGGGACGTACCCTGGCACACGATGACCAGCACCTCGCCCGATGCCGTCCCGTATCCCTTGGTCGTACGGACGGTCGCGCTCGACGACCTCGCCCACCCCGGCACGAGGACCGTCGGCGCCGGTCCCGGGACGGATGACGCGACGGCACTGCTCGACCTGCTGCCCGCCGACGCCCCGCTCGCGTGGGTCCGGCGCGGCGACGGCCTCGTCGGATGGGGCGAGGCCCTGCGGATCACCGTCACCGGCCCCGACCGGTTCGCCGACGCCGAGCGCGTGTGGCACGAGGTGCTCGCGCACACGGTCGTGCGCAACGACGTCGGCCTGCCTGGGACCGGACCGGTCGCCTTCGGCTCGTTCGCGTTCGACGAGGACTCCGCAGCCGGCGGCGTCGTCGTCGTCCCCCGCGTCGTCGTGGGGCGTCGCGCGGGCCGCATGTGGCTGACGACCATCGACTCGGGCGCGACCCTGCGCCCCGCGCCAACGCTCGCCGACGTGGTCGGCCCGCGCGCACCCGTCCGCTCGCCGGGAGCCGTGACCTTTGTCGACGGCGCCGTTCCGGCGGACCGCTGGCCCGACGTCGTCGGGCAGGGCATCGCGGCGATCCGCGCGGGCGAGCTCGACAAGGTGGTGCTCGCGCGCGACGTCTGCGCACGCACCACCGTCCCGCTCGACGTGCGCTGGCCGCTGCGCCGCCTCGCCCAGCAGTACCCGTCGTGCTGGACGTTCTCGGTCGACGGCATGCTCGGCGCCACGCCCGAGCTGCTCGTGCGCTCCGAGAAGGGGCTGGTCACCTCACGAGTGCTCGCCGGGACCATCCGACGCACCGGGGACGAGAACGCCGACGTCGCGCGCGCCGCGATCCTCGCGCACTCCTCGAAGGACCTCGAGGAGCACGAGTACGCGGTCGCGTCGGTCGCGCACGCCCTCGAACCCTTCTGCACCTCCATCAACGTGCCCGACGTGCCGTTCGTCCTGCACCTGCCCAACGTCCTGCACCTCGCCTCGGACGTCACGGGCGTCCTGGCCGGCGCGGCCCCGGACGGCACAGGCACGTCGCCGGGCGCCGCAGGGCTGGCTGGGCTCGCCGGACCCACGAGCGTCCACCCGTCGAGCCTCGCGCTCGCCGCGGCGCTGCACCCGTCGGCCGCCGTGTGCGGCACCCCCACGGCCGCCGCGCGCGACCTCATCATCCGGATCGAGGGCATGGACCGCGCGCGCTACGCCGGGCCGGTCGGCTGGTTCGGCGCGGACGGCGACGGCGAGTGGGGCATCGCGCTGCGATCGGCGCAGGTGGACACCGAGGACCCTCGACGCATCCGGCTGTTCGCCGGGTGCGGCATCGTCGCCGCGTCCGACCCGGCCGCCGAGCTCGCCGAGTCCGAGGCCAAGCTCATCCCGATGCGCGACGCGCTCGCGTCCGACTGACGCGCGCGCGCCACCTGCCTGCGTCCACGCACGAGCTGTGGACGGACGACGAACGTAGGAACGGCCGGCACCCGAGGGTGCCGGCCGCACCTGTGACGGGACGCGGATGGGGGGTCCGCATCGACCGTCTCCCGGGGGGCGAAGGGAGGACACCCGGCCCGGGCGTCTGCGTCAGCCCTGGCCGGTGCCGCCCTGGCCCTGCTGCTGCTGCTGGTACCACTTGTAGAGCTGGTCCGGGGTCATCTGCCGCGGGTCCGTCGGAGTGGTCGAGCTGGCGCTCGGCGCAGTCTCCGTCTTCGTCGCGAGGGTCACCTTGACGTCGATGGCCTTGCCGTCGCGGACGACTGTCAGCGCCGCCTGCGCGCCGGACGCCATGCCCCGAACGTAGGCCGTCAGGGACTCGGCGCCACCGATGGGCTTGCCGTCGATCGCGACGATGACGTCCTTGGCCTGCAGGTTGGCGTTCGCGGCGGGCGAGCCGGCAGTGACGTCCTGGACGACCGCACCGAGACGCGTGGTGCCGTCCACCGTCGCCGTGCCGTCGCTCAGCGAGACGCCGAGGAACGCGTGCTTCGCCGAACCCGTGTCGACGAGCTGCGTCGCGATGTTCTTCACAAGGTTCACGGGGATCGCGAAGCCCAGACCGATCGAGCCCGACGAGCTCGACAGCGTGGCGATCGACGACGTGATGCCGATGACCCGGCCCTCGGCGTCGAACAACGGGCCGCCGGAGTTGCCCGGGTTGACCGCCGCGTCGATCTGGATCGCGTTCGTGACGACCGCGTCGGCGCTCGACCCAGTCGTCGACGTCGACACCGGACGGTCGATCGCCGAGACGATGCCGGTCGTCACCGTGTTCGCCAGACCGAGCGGGTTGCCGACGGCCATGACGGCCTGGCCGACCACGATCGAGCCCGAGTCGCCGAACGCCGCGGGCGCCAGATCGCTCGGGGCGTTCTTCAGCTTGATCACCGCGAGGTCCGACGTCGCGTCTTTGCCGACGACCGTGGCGCTGAAGACGCGTCCGTCGGTCAGCGTCACCTTGACGTCACCCTGCGCACCCGCGACCACGTGGTTGTTGGTGATGATGTTGCCGCCGGTGTCGAGGATGACGCCCGAGCCCTGCGCACCACCACTCGTCGTGGTGATCTCGATCGCGACGACCGAGGCCTGCACGGTTGCGGCGACCTTCTGCCAGTTGGGGTTGTCGGATGTCGAACCCGCAACGGGTACCACCGAGTTGGCGCTCTGCCCGATGGTCGCGAGCGACGAGGGCGTCGCGTTCGTGGTGTCGTCGGTGAACGCACCCGTGAGTGCGGCGGTCCCGAAGCTCGCGATCAGCGCCGCACCCGCGGCGGCCGCCGTCACCGGCAGCCAGATCGAGCGCCTGGGTCGGATCGGGACGGCGCCGTGCTCGGGCGCACCGGTCGCCTGGCCCGGCGACTGGCCCGGCGCAAGGAACGGGTCGGCGCCTGCCTGTGCCCAGTGCTGCTGGGCTGCCGCATGCTGCTGGGCCGCCGCCTGCTGGGCTGCCGCGTGCTGTGCTGCGGCGTGCTGCTGCGCGGCGGCGTACTGCTGCGCGGCGTACTGCGCGCGTGGGTCGACGCCCGGTGCGGGCTGCGGCGGCAGGAAGGGGTTCGCGGGCTGGGCCGGCGGCAGTGGCTGGGTGGCGTGCGTCAGCGGCAAGGGCCGCGTGACCTGCTCGGGCGCTGCCTGCTGCGCGGGCGCTGCGAGGCGCTCCGGCGCTGCCGGCTGGTCGGACGCCGGCTGGTCGGACGCTGCGACCGACTCGACCGGCGTCGTGCCGCCGGTGGTCTGCGCTGCGTCCTGCTCGGGCTCGGCCGAGCCGGGGACCTCGGGTGTGGTGCTCATGGGATCTGCCCTCCTTGTTGACCACCATCACACCCGGGGGCGCTGTGCGCAGTCTTGAGAGTTCCTGGGAATCTGCTGCGAATCGTTCGCGAGCGAGTCGATCGCGCGTGCGGATGCGCCCTGCGGACGGGTCAGCGAGCGATGGCGGCGACCGCCTCGTCGACGGCTTCGGCGATCCGGGCCATGAGCGCGCGGCGGCCGGCGCGGTCGACCCGGACCTCGACCACGGACACGCCGGGTCCGGGCGCTGCGAGCGCGGGGGCAAGCCCGTCGACGTCGCCCACGCGGGTGTGCCGCACGCCGTACGCCGCGCACAGCGCGGACAGGTCGGCACCGTGCGGGGTCCCGAACACGCGCTCGAAGACGTCCGCGCGCTCGGGGGCGCCGTGCTCGAGGGTCGCGAAGATGGAACCGCCGTCGTCGTTGGCGACGACGATCTGCAGGTCCGCCACAGCCTCGAGCGAACCGCGCAGCAGACCGCCGACGTCGTGCAGGAACGTCAGGTCACCGACGAGCGCACGAACGCGCCGCGCGGGCAGTGCCAGGGCGACCCCGATCGCTGTCGACAGCGTCCCGTCGATCCCGGCGAGGCCGCGGTTGGCGAGCACGAGCGGTCGGGCATCCCAGGTGCCGACGAGGTCGAGGTCGCGCACGGGGTTGCTCGAGCCGACGACGAGCACGTCACCCTCCGACATCGCGCGCGCCACCGACCGCGCGAGCAGCGGCCCGGTCACGCGCGTTCCGGCCCGGGACGGTGCCGCCAGAGCCTCAGGGTCGAGCACGCCGTCGATCGCCGCGAGCGCCGCCGCGCCGGCCGCCACCCACGCGTCGAGCCACGAGCCCGGGGTGGGTCCATCGTCCGCCGACGACCCACCGAGCAGCCGCGCGGGCACCTCGACGAGGACCTGCACAGCGGAGCGCGTCGCATCGGGCCAGTCGGCGCCGCGCGGTGCGATGACCACGACCTCGACGTCGTCGCGCGCCAGCAGCGACGTCACCGGGCGCGACAGCGTGGGTCGCCCGAGCACGATCGCCCGCCGTACCCGCCCGCCGAGCTCGGGGCGAGTGAGCACGAGACGGTACGCACCGATCGCGCACGGTCCGCCGAGCGCGCCCGACGACGGCTCGGCGAGCAGCGGCCAGCGGTTCGCCTCGGCGATCGCGCGCGCGACCGGACCGGCGCCGTCGCCTGCGACCACGACCGTGCCGGTGTCGTCGGACGTCGCGGGCGTGACGTGGGAGCCGTGGGCCGCGCCCTCGCCCGCGGTCGCACCGCGCCGCTGGACCTCGACCAGCCCCGCGGTCGACGGTGCGGGCCAGGTGGTCCCTGCCGGTGCGAGCGGCTCCCGGAAGGCGAGGTCGAGATGGATCGGACCGGGCGCACCGGTCCGCGAGCCCAAGGCTGCCGCGACCGCACGCGAGAGGAGGTGGCGCAGGTCGCGCCCCTCCCCCGCGCGACCCGTCGGCGCGGGTACGTCGGCGGCGAACCGCACGGCCGAGCCGAACAGCCTGACCTGGTCGGTGGTCTGGTTCGCGCCCGTGCCCCGCAGCTCGTGCGGACGGTCGGCGGTCAGGATCAGAAGCGGCAGGCCGGCGTGCGAGGCCTCGAGGACGGCCGGGTGCAGGTTGGCGACGGCTGTGCCC
>JAYTSH010000100.1:0-9835 GCA_043745755.1 Cellulomonas sp.
GACCGGGTTCGGGTCGAGACGGAGCGCCACGTCCTCGACCCAGGTGTGCACGGTCCGGGCGCCGTCGAGCTCGGCGACGAGCACCTCGCCGGACGGGTCACCTGGCGTGCGGACGTCGTCGGGCAGCGCGATCGTCGCGGCGGCTCGTGCTGCAACCCGCGCCTTGAGCTCGGCAGTCGCGATCGGTGTCCCGTCGAGAAGCTGACGCGACACCCGCACGATCCCGCGCCAGATCTCGCTGGTGTCGTTGACGATACTGAGCACCTCGCGGTCGTCTCGGCGCTGAACGGTGATCGCCCGGTCGGCGTTGGCGTGGCGCAGCGCGTACCAGAGCGGCTTGGGACGCTCGTCCGAGTCGACGGCGGCCCAGGACGTCACAGGCCAGCAGTCGTTCAGCTGCCAGACGATGGCGCCGGACGTGCGGGGCCACCACGACCGGTAGTGCTCGATCGCGTAGGCGACCGCGCGGGCCTGGTTGAGCTGGGTGGCCCAGTGCCATTCGGCGAAGTCGGTGGGGCGCCCGAGGTGCGGTGCCAGCCCGCGGTCGAGCTTGCGGTTGCCGTCCCCGGCCTTCTGGTGCAGCAGGAAGACGGGGTCCTCCTTGGACAGTGGTGCGCCGTCGGGATTGCGGACGGCGCGCTCGAGGGTGGCCCAGGTGGGTGGGGCCTGGAAGCCGAGCTCGGAGCAGAACCGCGGGATCTCGGTGCGGTAGACCGTGTAGTCGACGCGGTTCCACACCTCCCACTGGTGGTGCGTGCCGTGGTCGACGTCGTTCGGGTGCACGGCGTCGAGCGGCTCGCCGGGGGAGCACGGGCTGCCCTCGACGTAGGGCCGGGTCGGGTCCAGCTCGGCGACGACGGCTGGGAACAGCTCGGTGTAGTAGCGGTGCCCCCACGTCGCGCCGGCCAGCTCCTCCTGCCAGCCCCAGTCCACGAAACCCCACAGGTTCTCGTTGCCGCCGTTCCAGAGCACGAGCGACGGGTGCGGGGTCAGCCGCGCGACGTTCTGGCGCGCTTCGGCCTCGAACTCGCCCCAGAGCGGTTCTTCCTCCGGGTAGGCCGAGCAGGCGAGCGGGAAGTCCTGCCAGACCAGGACCCCTTTCTCGTCGCAGACGTCATAGAAGTCGTCGGTCTCGTAGATGCCGCCGCCCCAGACCCGCAGCAGGTTGAGGTTCGCACCGAGCGCTTGGTCGACACGGCGGACGATGCGGTCGCGCGTGATCCGGGTGAGCAGATGGTCGTCGGGGATCCAGTTGGCACCCTTGGCGAAGATGGGACGACCGTTGATGCGGAACGTGAACGACGCGCCGATCTCGTCGGGCTGCGTGTCGATCTCCACGGTGCGGAAGCCGATCCGTCGGTGCCATTCGTCGAGCGGTGCGCCGCCGGCTCCGGCGTCGACCTCGTCGATCGTCACGTCGAGGTCGACGAGGGGCTGCTCGCCGTGCCCGACCGGCCACCACAGCGGGGCGTGCGCGAGCTCGAGGTGGACGACGGCGGTGGCTGCGCTCGGCGCGATGACCTCCTGCGAGATGACCTGATGCGCCATGCCGTCGCCCCCGTCGAGGGACGCCCGGACGAGGAGTGCCACGTCGTCGTCCACCAGGCCCGCGCGTTCGATGTCCACATGCACCGCGACGCGACCAGTCCCGTCCGCGTCGACGGTCACGAGCGGACGGACCTGGGCGATGCGGGCCGTGCGCCAGCGTTCGAGCCGCGCAGACTTCCAGATGCCCGCAGTCTGCAGGTCGGGACCCCAGTCCCAACCGAAGCTGCAGGCCATCGTTCGGACCATGTTGAGGGGGTGCTCATACGCGGACGGGCGCTTGCCGAGTCGTTCGCGCTCGGCCTCGGCGTACTCCAGCACCGAGCGGAAGTGGACAGCGAGCGTGTGCTCGCCGGTGCCGAGCAGATCGCGGACATCGAAGCGGTAGGAGCAGTGCTGGTTCGCGGTGTGCGCGATCTTCGACCCGTCGAGCTCGATCGTCGCGACCGTGTCGAGGCCGTCGAAGGCCAGGTCCACGCGCTCGTCGCCCGCCGGGGCCGCTGCTGTCAGGGGCAGCTCGTAACGCCAGTCGGCGCGGTGCATCCACGCGAGGGCGGCCTCGTTGCGATCGAGGTATGGGTCGGGGATCAGCCCGGCCGCCAGCAGGTCGGTGTGGACGCTCCCCGGTACCCGAGCGGCAACCGTGGCTGCCGAGATCTCGGCCGGAACCGGCCCGCGGGCAGCACGCAGGGTCCAACCGTCGTGCAGCTCCTGCGTGATCATCGTCGGCCCGCTCCCGCTGTCGTGAGGTCGTGCTCGCGGTCCGCTTGCGCGACGTCGCGCGGCACCTACGTGGTGTCCAACCTCGGCAGTGCGATCGTCACGCGGTGGCGCAAGCCCGGTGCGGGCTCCGACAGCCCTGCGGAGGTCGTCGCCCGCATCGTCCGAGAGATCGACGCCATGATCGCGCGCACCGGGATCGATCGCAGCCGCGTGCTCGGGCTCGGCGTCGTGTCGCCCGGACCGATCACGGCGGCCGTCGGCATGGTGCTGACGCCCCTGAGCATGGAGTCGGGGCGGAGTTCCCGCTCGCCGCGGGGCTCGACGTCGGGCCTGCCGGACGCCCCGTCTCGGAGAGCTTCGCGGCCGTCGCGCGGGCCGCGCTGCGCGGTGAGCCGACCGCGGCCCCGATCCTCCAGCGCTCGGCGCGGTACCTGGCGGTCGCCGCGCACACGCTCGCGAACATCATGGATCTCGAACTCGTCGTGCTTACCGGACCGTCGTTCGCGCTGGCGGGGTCGCTGTACCTGCCGGCCGTCGAGAGCCTGCTCAGCACAGCGTTCTTCGCACGGCAGAGCCACCCCGTCCGGGTGACGATCTCCACGAACGCGTCGGACTCGGCCGCTGTCGGCGCCGCGGCGCTCGTGCTTCAGAGCGAGCTCGCTCCGCGGAGTTCAGGGGCGCGGCTGGCGACCGAGCTCGGACCCGAGCCGATACCGTTTCAGGGCCGGGGCCGGGGCCGGGGCCGGGGCTCGGTGGTCGGGCTGCTCGGCTGAGGGAGCAGACGGTCGAGGGCGGCGAGCGGGATGCCGAGCCAGTGCGGTCGGTTGCGCGCCTCGTACACCGCCTCGTAGAGCGCCTTGTCGAGCTCGAGCGCCCGGAGCAGGATCGCGGTGTCATCGTCGACGGGTGCGCCGTGCAGATAGCCGTCGAGCAGCGCGGCCCGCCCGTGCGCCGCCCACGCGACGTCGGGCTCGGCAGGTGTCCAAGTGCGTTCCGTGCCGGCGCCGGCGCCCGAGCCACCCGCGCCGCCGACCGCGGCCGCGTAGTCGATCGAGCGAAGCATCCCCGCGACGTCGCGCAGCGCGAGGTCCGGCCGCGTGCGTGCCGCGATCGGTGCGAGCGGTTCGCCTTCGAAGTCCAGGACGTACCACTGGTCGTGGCCGCGGAGCACCTGCCCGAGGTGGAGGTCGCCGTGGACGCGCTGCGGTTCAGGCGGCTCGCGGACGGCCTGCGTCCCCGCGGCGAGGGCCGCAACCCCGTCGGCGTGGCGCTCGAGCTCGGGAAGCGCGGCGACCGCCCAGCCGAACCGCTGGCGGAGCGCTCCGGCCAGCTCGCCTGCGCGGTCGGCGCCAGGCTCCGCGGGGGCGACGGGCAGCGCCCGTCGGAGCGCGACGTGCATCCCGGCGACCACCCCGCCGAGCTCGCGTGCGAGGTCCGCGAACGGCTCGCCCCGACCGGCCATCGCGCAGGCCAGCTCGAACCCGTCGCGCGCGCCAGGCACGAACGCACTCACGACGCCGAGGTGGCCGGTGACGGTCGAGACTCCCGATGGCCAGGTCGCCTCGAGCCAGGCGAGCGGTCGCGGGACGTTCTCCCACCCCGCGTCCGCGAGTGCGCGAGGCACGTCGACGTCAGGGTTGGCCCCCGGCGCCAGGGCCCGGAAGACCTTGACGATGGCGGAGCCTGAACCCGCTTGCCCTGATCCAGGCAGGAGCACGGAGGTGTTCGACTGCTCGCCGGTGAGCACCTGGGCGCGCGCGGGGTCGACGTCGGCACCGGGCCCCTGCGCGGCCGCGAGCCACGCGCGCAGGAACGCAGGGTCGCCGGCTCCGTCGACGACGTCGGTCCGTGCCGCTGTGACAGCGGGCACGTCGGCTGCCAGCACACCGATGGTCCGCTCGGCATGGTCGTTGCCGGGTGCACGCAGCGTCAACGGGACCTGCAGGACGGTGTCGACCCCAGGCGCGACGGTCCGTACGAGCACGATCCGGACGTCGGCCTCGTCGAGCGGGTCGATCAGGGTCAGGCCGCCGACGCACGTCAGCTCGGCGGCGACCCCTTTGGCAGGGAACCAGCGTCGGCAACGAAGCCACTCGTCGAGCAAGCCGAGAAGCACGCCGTCCCGCGTCTCGGTCGTCACAGGCAGTGGATACATGGTGCTCAGGACCTTCCGGCCGTCGGACTCACGCCGACTCGGTCGGCGCGGAGGGCCGATCGACGACAAGCCAGTAGAACTCGCGTGACCCGAGGGTGAACTGCATCGTGCCGTCCGGTCCGACTGGCGGGAACTGTGCTCCGCCGAACACGTCATGCAGCCCGGCGCCCTCGTGCCCCGGTAGGCGCACGATGGACGCCCGGGACGTCGCGGCCATGTTCGCGACCACGAGGATCGTCTCGTCGGCCGCATACCGCCGGAATGCGAGGACCGCGTCGTTGGACGTGGTCAGCACCTCGAAGTCGCCGCGCCCGAGGGCGGGGTGACGCCGACGCACCGTGAGCATGCCGTGGACCCAGTGCAACAAGGACGTCGGCTGCGCGAGCTGCGCCTCGACGTTGACGTGGCCGTAGTGGTGGACGAGCGACTGGACGACGGGCAGGTACAGCTTGCCGGGGTCCGCCGTGGAGAAGCCGGCGTTGCGGTCGGGGGTCCACTGCATCGGCGTGCGGACGGCGTCGCGGTCCGCGAGCCAGATGTTGTCGCCCATGCCGATCTCGTCGCCGTAGTACAGGCAGGGGCTCCCCGGCAACGACAGCAGCAGGGCGTGGAGGAGCTCGAACTCTTTGCGGGAGTTGTCGAGCAGCGTCGCGAGGCGCCGGCGGATGCCGACGTTGGCGCGCATACGCGAGTCGGGCGCGTACCAGCCGTACATCGACGCGCGTTCCTCGGTGGAGACCATCTCGAGGGTCAGCTCGTCGTGGTTGCGCAGGAACGTGCTCCACTGCGCGCCCCTGGGGATCGGCGGGGTGTCCGCCAAGATGTCGATGATCGGCGCCGCCCGCTGATCACGGACCGCGTAGTAGAGGCGCGGCATGACCGGGAAGTGGAAGCACATGTGGCACTCGGGCTCTGCGTCGGTGCCGAAGTAGTGGACGACGTCCTCGGGCCACTGGTTCGCCTCGGCGAGCATGATGCGGCCCGGGAACTCGGCGTCGATCATCGCCCGGAGGCGGCGCAGGAACCCGTGCGTGTCGGGGAGGTTCTCGCAGTTCTTGCCCTCCGCCTCGAAGAGGTAGGGCACCGCGTCGAGCCGGAACCCGTCGACGCCGAGCTGCATCCAGAACCGCACGACGTCGAACATCGCCTCGCCGACGCGCGGGTTCTCGAAGTTGAGGTCGGGCTGGTGGTTGAAGAACCTGTGCCAGTAGTACTGCCTGCGCACCGCGTCGAAGGTCCAGTTGGAGGTCTCGGTGTCGACGAAGATGATCCGGGCGTCCGCGTAGCGGGTAGCGTCGTCGCTCCACACGTAGAAGGCGCCGTACGGCCCCTGCGGGTCCGACCGGGAGGCCTGGAACCAGGGATGGGCGTCGCTCGTGTGGTTCATGACCACGTCGACGACGATGCGGATGCCGCGCTCGTGCGCCGCAGCGACGAGCTCGGTGAAGTCGGCGAGGCTGCCGTACTGGCCCGCTATGGACGTGTAGTCCGAGACGTCATACCCGCCGTCGCGCAGCGGCGAGGGGTAGAACGGCGGCAGCCAGAGGCAGTCGATGCCGAGCCACTGCAGGTAGTCGAGGCGCGCGATGAGACCCTGCAGGTCTCCGCTGCCGATCCCCGACGAGTCGGAGAAGGACCGGATCATCACCTCGTAGAAGACCGCCGACCGGTACCACTCAGGGTCGTCCGAGAGTCCCGGCCGCAACGGGTCGCCGGACGGCTGGGCCGGCGGGACGGGCTGACGATGCTTCGGGAGCGCACCGAGGGCGAGCTGGCCGGTCGCGGTCGAGACGCCGCCGAACGCCGCAGGCACCACGGGGGTGGGCTGCGTGCCGGGGCTCATCTGGGCCCGATCTGCACGACGTGCGCACAGCGCACGACCGGGTCGAGGCTCACGAACACGTCGGATCCCCACGTGTACGTCTCGTCTGACAGCACGTCGTGCGCGATGACCGCTGCGTCTGGCTCGAGTCCCAGGGCAGCGAGGTCGAGGTGGACGACGCCGGTGTGCCCGGCGCGCGGGTCGAGGTTCACGACGACGACCACGACGTCCTCGACGCCCGTCGGGGAGTGCTCGGCATCCAGGCGCCGCGAGAAGCACAGCAGCGCGTCGTCCGTCGTCGGGTGCACCGTGAGGTTGCGCAGCTGGCGCAGTGCGGGGTGCGCGCGCCGGATCTCGTTGAGCCGCCGCAGCAGCGTCGCGATGCCGAGGTCGTCGCCGAGCGACCAGTCGCGCGGTCGGAACTCGTACTTCTCGTTGTCGATCTGCTCCTCGACCCCGGGTCGCGGCACGTTCTCGACGAGCTCGTAGCCGGAGTAGATGCCCCACGTCGGTGCGCCCAGAGCCGCCAGGACGGCGCGTACGGCGAAGCCCGCGACACCGCCGCTCTGCAGGTCCGGCGGCAGGATGTCGTGCGTCGTCGGCCAGAAGCTCGGGCGCAACCAGGACCCCTGCTCGCCGGAGACCTCGCTGAGGTACTCCTCGAGCTCGACCTTCGTCGTGCGCCAGGTGAAGTACGTGTACGACAGGTGGAAGCCGATGCGGGCAAGGGCCGTCATCATCGCGGGTCGGGTGAACGCCTCGGACAGGAAGATGACATCCGGGTGGGTCGCGCGAACGTCGGCGAGCAGCTGCTCCCAGAACGGCAGCGGTTTGGTGTGCGGGTTGTCGACGCGGAACGCCGTCACGCCGTGGTTGATCCAGACCTCCAGGACCCGGCGGATCTCCGCATAGATCCCCTCGGGGTCGTTGTCGAAGTTCAGGGGGTAGATGTCCTGGTACCGCTTCGGGGGGTTCTCGGCGTACGCGATCGTGCCGTCCGCGCGGGTCGTGAACCACTCGGGGTGGCTCGTGACCCAGGGGTGGTCCGGCGAGCACTGCAGCGCGAGGTCGAGCGCGATCTCGAGGTTCAGCCGTCGGGCCTCGGCGACGAAGGCGTCGAAGTCGTCGAACGTGCCCAAGGACGGCTCGATCGCGTCATGCCCACCGTCCGGCGAACCGATCGCGTACGGCGAGCCGGGGTCACCGGGCACCGCGGCCAGGGAGTTGTTGCGGCCCTTGCGATAGGTCGTCCCGATCGGGTGGATCGGCGTGAGGTAGACGACGTCGAAGCCGAGCTCGGCGATGCGGGGCAGGTCGAGCGCAGCGGTGGACAGGGTGCCGGACGTCCACGTACCCGTCGACGCGTCGTACCGGGCGCCCACGGAACGGGGGAACATCTCGTACCAGGCGCCGGCGAGTGCGAGCGGACGGTCGACGACGAGTGGGTAGATCGGGGACGAGCTCACCATGTCGCGCACCGGGTGGGCGGCGAGGGCGGACCGCACGGGCGTCGACAGCGCGGCGGCGAGCCTTGTCTCGTGTGGTCGAGACACATCGCGCAGCGCGTGGGCCGCGTCGGTGAGCACCTGTGCGGCGTCCCCCTGCTGGGCGGCCGCTGCAGCGCGCTCGAGCAGCGCGGCGCCCTCGGTGAGCATGAGCTCGACGTCGAGCCCCGCAGGGATCTTGATCGCCGCGTCGTGACTCCAGGTCCCGTACGGGTCCGACCAGCCCTCGACGCGCAGGCCCCAGGCGCCGGGCGCGTCGGGCACGAGCCGGGCCTCCAACCTGTCGAGGCCCGGTGCGACGTCGATCATGCGTGCGCTGGAACGGTCGACGCCGTCGGGGCCGACCAGCACGGCAGTCGCCCCGACCGCGTCGTGCCCCTCCCGGAACACCGTGGCGCGCACGGGAACGGCCTCGCCTACGGTGGCCTTCGCAGGCCATCGACCGGCCTCCACGACCGGCGACACGTCGACGACGGGGATGCGACCCATCCGCGGTCCGACCGGCCCGAAGGTTGCTTTCCGGCGAGCCGGCCCGGCCTCGAGCGTGGTGGACACGGCGGCCGTCGCGTCGTCCCGGGTCGCGCCGAGCGTGGGTGGTGCGGGACGAGCCTTGTCGGGCGGCACAGGGGATGACGTTGTCACGGTCCGAACCTATCCACACGTCGTGCCCCTGGGCATCTGCTGGGCCCCGATCGGTAGGCCGTGTCCACCCTGAACGCCCAGTTCGTGCGGTTTGCGGAGGCGGCGGGCCGGTCCGCGTCGCCCGCGCCCGGCCGCAAGCCCCGGCGCCACGGGAGTCACCGACGCACGCGCGCAGGTCCACGGCGAGTGCGCGCCCGGCGGTGCGCCCCGAGAACAGGCAGCCGCCCAGGAACGTCCCCTCGAGGGCGCGGTGGCCGTGGACCCCGCCGCCACCGAAGCCCGCAGCCTCGCCGACCGCGTACAGGCCGGTCAGCACCGATCCGTCCGGCCGTAGCACCCGCGCCTGGGTGTCGGTCAGCAGCCCACCGAGCGTCTTGCGGGTCAGCACGGACAGGCGGATCGCGAGCAGCGGTCCGTGGCGGGGGTCGAGCAGCTCGTGCGGCGGGGCGACCCGGATGAGCCGGTCGACGACGTAGCGGCGCGCCATGGCGGTCGCTCCGACCTGGAGGTCCTTACCCAGCCCGGTCGCGACCTGCGCGTCGCGCAGCTCGATCGTGCGCGTGAGCCGAGCACCGTCGATGCGTTCGCTCCCCGTGAGGGCGTTCATGCGCGCGGCGAGCTCGCCCGGCGTGTCGGCCCACAGGAACTCGGGCGACTCGGCGGCGAAAGTCCCGACCGGTCCGACCGCTCCCGGCAGCGCCCGCTGGAGCAGCAGGCGGACGTCCCTGCCTGTGAGGTCCGGGTTCTGCTCTGAGCCTGACAGCGCGAGCTCGGCGCTCAGGATCGTCTTGTCGAGGACGAACCAGGAGTGGTCGTCACCGCGTCGCGTGATGTGCCGCTACGCCCCGAGCGCGTCGAAGCCGGGGAACAGCGGCACCGGGAGGCGATCACCGTCTGCGTCGAGCCACAGCGAGCTGGGGCCGGCCAGGATCCGGATGCCGTGCCGGTTCCAGACGGGCGAGTGGTTCGTGATGCCCTCGGGGTAGTGCCACATGCGGTCCGAGTGCACGACGGCGCCGCCCGAGACGCGCGCGAGGTCGATTCCCGATCCGTTCACGTGGTCCGGGACGCCCGAGAGCATCCGGCCGGGCAGCGTGCCGGCATCGGTGGGCCAGGACGACCGCACGAGCTCGTGGTTCGCGCCGATGCCGCCGGTCGCGACGACGACCGCGTGCGCCGACACCTCGAACGCGCCGACAACGGCCCGTGAGCTGGGCGCGCCGCGCTCGGCGCCGTCGCGCGCGAGGACGTCGCCGCGCACCCCGGTGACACGACCGTCGGTCAGCACCAGCTCGGTCGCCCGGTGCCGGAAGCGCACGTCGACCCGGCCGCGGCGGTGTGCCGAGAGCAGCGTGCGCACGAACGGCTCGAGCAGTGCTGGTCCGGTACCCCACGTGACGTGGAACCGTGGCACCGAGTTGCCGTGACCGTCCGCGAGGTACC
>JAYTSH010000101.1:0-3174 GCA_043745755.1 Cellulomonas sp.
GGTCAGGATCATCGACCAGGCCTCGCCGAGCACCGACTGGCCGGCCGAGCCCGCGTACCCGATGACGATCGTCACGAGGTGGGTGAGCAGCAGGTAGAACGAACCGAGGCCCATGAGGCGATGCCACGTGGCGAGCCGGTCCTGGCCGAACGAGCGCTCGGCCCACGGGATCCGGGCCATGCCCAGCACCTGCAGGAGCATGAGGTCGCTCGCCAGCAGCCCGCTGAGCCGGCCGAGGGAGCTGAGCGTGGCGGCTCCGAACGGCAGGAGTGCCTGGATCCCGCCCCCGGTGACCCACAGCGCGACCACAACGAGCGCGGTCACCCAGGTGAACGTCCCGACCGCATCCGGCCACCAGCCCCGACGCGCGGGCGCCGTGAGCATCCGCGGCGCCCGCGCTCCGGCGGCGACGTCGGCCCGGGCCGCCCGGAAGGCAGCCGAGCGCGCGGCCGGCGAGATCGACACGGGCCGGCCTCGGGTTGTCGCTGCGCTCATGAGGGGCTCCTCGGACGTTCATGGCGGGGACCGGCGAAGTCCGAACGCCGTTGGTTGATGATTCATCCTGATCGCCGTGCCTGGACGCTTCCTGAGAGCAGGCTGAGCCTCACCTTCAAATCACCGCGGCCGCCGCGGAGGCCGCGCGCCTGCGTTACGCTGGTGATGACCCCTCGTACGGCGTCATCTCGCTGAACTCCCCCAGGGCCGGAAGGCAGCAAGGGCAGGCGAGCTCTGGTGGGTGTGCGGGGGGTCCTTGCATGTCCCGGGCGCCCGCGGGGCCGGGGACGGCGCGTCCACCTGCTGCTTAGCGGGGAGGCGTGCGCGACGGATCAAGGTGTGGGCCCGGGCATCTACAGTTCGGTGCGTGACCACTGCGCTGTACCGCCGCTACCGGCCCGAGACCTTCGCGGAGGTCATCGGCCAGGACCACGTGACGGCACCGCTCCGCCAGGCGCTGCGCAACGGCCAGGTCAACCACGCCTACCTGTTCTCCGGGCCCCGCGGCTGCGGCAAGACGTCCTCGGCACGCATCCTCGCCCGCATCCTCAACTGCGAGCGCAACACCGAGGCGAACCCGACGGACACGCCGTGCGGTCAGTGCGCGTCGTGCCGCGAGCTGGCCCGAGGCGGTCCCGGCAGCCTTGACGTCGTCGAGATCGACGCGGCGAGCCACGGCGGTGTCGACGACGCACGTGAGCTGCGTGAGCGGGCGACGTTCGCGCCGTCGCGCGACCGGTTCAAGGTGTTCATCCTCGACGAGGCCCACATGGTCAGCCCGCAGGGTTTCAACGCCCTGCTCAAGATCGTGGAGGAGCCGCCGCCCCACGTCATGTTCATCTTCGCGACGACGGAGCCGGACAAGGTCATCGGCACGATCCGCTCGCGGACCCACCACTACCCGTTCCGGCTGGTCCCGCCGGACGTGATGCTGAGCTTCCTGGAGCAGGTGGCCCAGGCCGAGGGTGTGACGGTCGGCGCGGGCGTCCTGCAGCTCGTCGTGCGCGCGGGCGCCGGCTCGGTGCGTGACTCGTTGTCGGTCCTCGACCAGCTCATCGCGGGTTCAGGCCCGGCCGGCCTCGCCTACGAGGGTGCCGTCGCGCTGCTCGGGTTCACGCACGCCTCCCTCCTCGACGACCTCGTCGACGCGATCGCGGCGTCGGACGGTGCGAGCGCGTTCCGGGTCGTCGAGCGCGTCATCTCAACCGGTCACGAGCCGCGGCGGTTCGTCGAGGACCTCCTCGAGCGCCTCCGCGACCTGATCGTCATCGCGGCCTCCGGTGATGCGGCGAGCGCCGCGCTGCACGACGTGCCGGCCGACCAGCTCGCCCACATGCGCACGCAGGCCGTGCACCTCGGGGCCTCCGAGCTGTCGCGATCTGCTGACCTGATCAACGCCGCACTCTCGGAGATGACTGGCGCGACCTCGCCCCGGCTCCACCTCGAGCTGCTCATGGCCCGCCTGCTGCTGCCCGGCGCCGACGACTCCCTCGCCGGGTTCAGTGCCCGGCTCGACCGGCTGGAGCGCGGCGGCATCGTCTCGACCGCGACGCTCACGCCTGCTCCGCTCCTTCGGGCGGCGGCGGTGCCGGCCGGCTCGGTCGCGCCGATCCCCGTCGTGGCGACCCCCGTCGCGCCGACACCTGTCGTGCACGAACCTGTCGTGCCAACGACTGTCGTGCCTTCGCCGGTTGTGGGCGCACGCGTCGAGCCTGCACGCGTCGAGCCCGCGCCCGTCGAGCCCGCGCCCGTCGAGCCCGCGGCCGACGAGCCCGCAGCCGTCGCGCCGGCTCCCGATCGCGCCGCGCGGGCGCCGTCCGCGACGGCCTCGTCCTCCACGACGTCGCCCCCAGCCGTGGCAGCCACACCGCCGTCGGTTCCCGTCGCACAGCCGGCGCTCACCCCTCAGCCAGCCCCAGCGCCAACCCCGGCGGCCCCGGCGGCCCCGGCAGCCAACGGACCTGACACCGAGATGCTGCGTCGCCGCTGGCCGGAGGTGCTCGAGACCCTCGGGCGCCTGAAGAAGGCCACCTGGGTGCTCGTCAGCCAGAACGCCCTGGTCGCGGACCTCGACGCGACGACCCTGCGCCTGTCGTTCACCGCACCGGGCCTCGCGACGGCGTTCCGGGGCGGCGCCCACGCGGACGTCGTGAAGCAGGCCGTCCGCGAGACGCTCGGCTTCGACGTGAGGGTCGAGTCGGTCCTCGCGGAGCCTGGCGGGGCTGCACCGGCGTCCGCCGACGGTTCCGGCGACCACGACGCCGACCCTGCCCACAGCTCGAGCAGCCCGCGCGGTCGCGGCCGTGGGACAGGTGACACGACTGTGCGCAACGGCCTTCCGGGCGGGGCCGCGTCGATCACGCCGGCTCAGGCGGCGGCTTCCTGGGACAGTCCGGTTGCCAGCCCGGTGCTGTCGACCGCGCTCGCGGGTGCCCCGACCGACGCTGCCCCGGGAGCTCCAGCAACGAACGATCGGGCCGCCGCCGGCTCAGCCTCCGCGGCCACCAACGCTGGCTCGCGCGCCGCTGCCGACAAGGACCCCGGCGCGTGTGCAGCTCCTGACGAGGACCCCGGCGCGCCCGAGCCTGACGACGACGACCCAGGCGAGCCGGCCCTCTACGCGGCCCCGGAGGGTCACGACCACGCACGCGTCGAGCACGCCGTCAGCGCCCGGGAGTC
>JAYTSH010000102.1:0-9394 GCA_043745755.1 Cellulomonas sp.
CGGCCACTCGCTGTCGGTCAACGCGGAGTTCGCCCGGCCGCTCTCGCCTCAGCGCGCGGCCGAGCTGCTCGCGGACGCGCCCGGGGTCCGGCTCGTCGACGTCCCGACGCCGCTGCAGGCTGCCGGTATCGACCCGTCGCTCGTCGGCCGGTTGCGTCAGGACCCGGGCGTGCCGGACGGTCGGGGCCTCGCGCTGTTCATCAGCAACGACAACCTGCGCAAGGGTGCCGCGCTGAACGCGGTCCAGGTCGCCGAGCTTGTCGCAGCGGAGCTCGCGTCGCGCGTGTAGGGCGCGCGGCCGGCCGGTGGCGGGGCGCGGACGGTCAGTCGGCGGCGGCGGCCGACGCTGCGCGGGTCACTGTCACCGTGGCACCGAACGTCCGTCGGGCGCCGGGCTCCAGCCGGATGGCCGCGGCGCAGTCGGGACGGTTGAACGCGTCGGTCAAGGTCTCGACAGGTTCGACGGCGATCGCTCGACGCCGGTCGCGACCGATCGTGTCGCCGGTGAACACGTGGACGAGGCCCGAGCCCTGCGTGAGCGTCAGCTCGACGCCGCTCGCCGGGCTGCGGACGACGGCCGGCCCACCGGCGAGGTAACCGACATCGAGGACCGCGTCACCGACCGGCCGCCACCGAGCCTCGTCGGGACCGATCGGAGCGTAGGCCGCCGGACCGGGGAGCGGGATGAGCTCCGCATCGGTCTCCACGCGAGTCGTGGCGGGAACCCGGAGCTCGAGCTCGTCGACGGTGGCTGCGCCGGGGAGGCGGAAGTACGGGTGCCAGCCGGACGCGAACGGAGCGGGCACCGTTCCCGTGTTGCGACCGTCGATCTGCACCCCGAGCGAGCCGGGGCCGAGCCGGTAGACGACGTCGACGTCGACCTCGAACGGGTATCCGAGCTGGGGCACCTCGGTCAGGCCGTGGCAGCGGAACGTGGCAGCGAGGCCGTCGTCGTCGGTGTCCAGGAGATCCAGGGTGAAGGGCATCGACCGGACGAGCCCGTGATAGACCAGGCGCGACGCGCTGCCGGGCAGCAGGTCGTGCTCCTGCCCGTCGAACACGTACGCGGCGCCTGCGACGCGGTCGCAGAACGGCGCCATGATGCCGTTCCGGATGCCGTCCTGCGATCGCAGCTCGTCGGCGGTGCGGTAGCCGTCGAGCAGGTCGACAGGCCCGGCGCCCAGGTCGACGACCCACCGGAGGATCGTCGCGCCACGGAGAGCGACCACCAGCACCGACGTCCCGTGCTGCAGCGTGACCGTCGGCTCGTCGTCGAGCACGCCGGACGTCACGACCGTTCGCGTCATGCGAGCTCGGCGGGGTTCTCGCCGGCGACCAACACCGTGACCTGCGCCGTCGCGAGCGCCTCGGCGACGCGTTCGGGGACGGGTGCGTCGGTCACCAGGACGTCGGCCGCCGAGAGCTCTGCCACCTGGGCGAACGTGCTCCGGCCGAACTTCGTGCTGTCGGCCAGGACGACGACCCGACGGGACGACCCCATCATCTCGAACATCATCCGGGCCTCCTGCAGGCTGCTCGTGGAGAACCCCAGCTCCGCGACGACGCCGCCCACGCTGATCAGGGCGATGTCCGCGCGGATCCGGTGGGAGTGGTTGCCGTTCGTCCCGGGGAACTCCACCGGACCCACCGTGCCCTGAGAACCGGCCCGGACGCTGCCGCCTAGCACGTACACGTCGCGCGCGCACTCGCGGGGAACCGCGGCGGGAGCCTCGAGGTTGTTGGTCACAATCGTGAGGTTCCGCCGTCCCGTCAGGAACGGAAGCACGGAGAGCGTCGTGGTGCCGGCGTTCAGGAGGATCGTCTGACCGTCCTCGATCAAGGTCGCAGCGAGCTGGCCCATCAGATGCTTGCCACGGCCATGGAACCGCATCCGGTCGGCGAACGGTGTCTCTGCCCTGGAGAGAGGGGTGATCCTGACCGCCCCACCGTGGGTGCGCTTGACCAGGCCGCTCGCAGCCAGCTCGTCCAGGTCGCGCCGCGCGGTGTCCATCGAGACGTCGAACTGCTCGGCGACGGCACTGACCGTGATCTCGCCGACCTGGCTGACGTAGGCGGCGAGCTCATCCTTGCGCCGCGCCGGCAGGCGGGGAGCGCGCTTGGGAGATGACATGTGACCCCTTGGGTGACGAGGGCTTGCCACGCTAGTGGAGTGAGCCTGGTGCTGGTGATGCCGAACCAAGCGTTGCAACTATAGGCCTTGTTATGCAGTCCTGTGCGGTGTCTACTCAGACGGCGGGCGCCTGCCTGCATCCCACTCGTGCGGGACACCGACCGGCACACGCGCTGTGCGTCGTCGGCGGTCCCGTGGCACCTGGAGGTCAGCGTGGACCACGAAGCCCGACCCGGCGATGCGACCGTGAGCCCCGCGGTGCTGGGGAGGAACTCCCCACCCACGTTCTATCGGGGCGCAGGCCGGATCGACCGGTTCCGCGGTGCGACCACCGACGTGTCCGACCGGCCCGAGGACTGGGTGGCCTCGACGGTGACACGCTTCGGCGAGGAGACGCACGGGCTCACGATCCTCGACACGGGCAAGGCGCTGCGGGACGAGGTCCGGGCGGATCCGACGGCCTGGGTCGGGCAGGCGGACGTGCCGTCGCCGGAGCTTCTGGTGCCGCTGGTCAAGCTGCTCGACGCCGGCCAGCGCCTGCCCGTGCACGTGCACCCCAGCGACGAGCGCGCCCGCGCCCTGGACGTCGGACCGCACGGCAAGGCTGAGGCGTGGTTCATCCTCGAGGCCCCTGCCGACGGCCAGGTGCACGTCGGCTGGACGCGCGACGTCGATCGCGCCGAGCTCACGCGATGGGTGGACCGACAGGACGTCGCGGCGATGCTCGGCTCGATGCACGCCATCGGCGTCCGTGCAGGTGACAGTGTGTACGTGCCGCCCGGCACGGCGCACGCGATCGGTGCGGGCATCCTCCTCGTGGAGGTCCAGCAGCCGGCCGACCTCTCGGTCCTGCTCGAGTGGAAGGGCTTCCTCGACAGCGGCGCGGGGGCGTTCCTCGGGCTCGAGACCGAGCTCGCACTCGGGTGCGTGAGCCTGCGGGAGACGTCGGCCCATGACCTGGCCGGCCTCGTCGGTCGCGGCGCGCTGGACCTGCCGGTGGACAGCGCGCTCCTGCCTCCAGAGTCGCAGGTGCACTTCTCTGCGACGTTGGTCGGGCCGGACTCGGTGCTGCCTCGCGACTACCGGACGCTGGTCGTCGTCTCCGGCAACGGGCGGCTCGTCCCCGTCGCGTCACGGGGCGGGCAGGGCATCGATGTCGCCAAGGGTGCCACCGTCGCGATCCCGGCTGCAGCGGGGCCGCTCCGCCTCGAGGGTTCACCGGACCTGAGGGGGCTCGCCTTCGGCGCCGGCCGTGCCGGTGCACCCTGACGGCAGCCGCATCGACGCCTGGTAGGGCCGCGTCCCCCGCAGCCGCCGCGGTGCGTCAGCGGGGGCTGCGGGGCGGCGCGTCTCGAAGTCCGTCAGCGGAGTTTCCCCGGTGTTCGAGCGATGTGCCGCGCACAAACGCGCAGATGGGGGCACCGCGGGCGGTCCCCAGGCTGCCTGAATTGAGGTGAATATCGGGCGAAGGGGCGACTGTGGGTGCAATCACCGTCCTCGCGGCTCCCGGCCCGAGCGCGTGCCCGGTGCGGGACTCCGGCGTAGCCGACACGCCCGCATGACGTCTGACCTGCTGCGACGTGTCGACCGGGCGCCAAGATCGGGGTGGGAACCAGACGCCTGACTGACGCTCTTGACAGTCGATCAAGTACCGCATTAGCATGCAGGGACTCGCATGAAGCCGCAACAAAGTGCGCGCAGACGCACGTCCCTGATTGGAGAATCATGAGCAACGACGCTCATTTCGCACGACGAGTCTTTCCCCTTGTCGGCGCAGTGGCGGTACTCGCGCTGACCGCTGCGTGCGGCGGGGCATCCACCTCGAGCTCCTCGGCCGCGTCGTCGGGCGGGGCGGCTGGAGGCGACGTGACACTCGAGTTCGCCCAGTGGTGGGAGCCCGAGCTGCCCGCCGGCGCTCTTCGCGGCCTCATGGACGAGTTCGAGTCCGCGAACCCCGGCATCAAGGTCAAGCTCCTCAGCGGCCCCTACGCCTCGACGAAGGAGCAGGTCGTCGCCGGCGCCGCGGCGGGCACGATGTCCGACGTCGTCGGCCTCGACGGGGCGTGGGTCAGTGACTTCGTCAAGCAGGGCGCGATCACGGACCTGTCCGCCCTCATGAAGGACTCCGGCTACGACGAGAGCCAGCTGGCCAGCCAGATCAAGATCTCCGGCAAGACCTACATGATCCCGGTGGTCAACTTCGTCTACCCCCTGTTCACGAACGACGACCTCCTCGCCAAGGCCGGCATCGCCAAGCCGCCGACCAACCGCACGGAGTTTGCCACCGCCGCCAAGGCGGTCACGGCTCTGGGCAACAACACGTCGGGCTGGATCCTCCCCCTGTCCCTCGATGCCCCCAACGGCATCCAGAACGACGTCATGTCGTGGGTCTGGGCCTCCGGCGGCAGCATGCTCAAGGACGGCAAGCCTGACCTGACGAACTCCGACGTCAAGGACGCCGTCACCTACGTCAAGGGCCTGTACGACGCCGGCTCGATCGCTCCCGGAGCGCTGACGATGAAGGAGCAGGACAAGGTCGAGTCGTTCACGAACGGCCGGGTCGGGATGATGGTCGACTCGCTCGCCCACATCAACCTCATCCGCAAGAGCAACGCGAACCTCAAGTTCAGCATCTCGGCGATCCCCGCCAAGGACGGCTTCACGGGCAAGCGAGGGATCCCGTACGCCTCGTGGGGCATCGGCATCGCGGACAACTCGAAGCACAAGGCCGAGGCGTTCAAGCTCGTGAGCTTCCTCATGAACGAGAAGACGAACTCGACGCTCGCCTCGAAGGCCTTCGCGTTCCCCGGCAACACCAAGTCCGTCCCGGACTACGTCGCGAGCGACGCCCTGTTCAAGGCGGCCTTCGACATCTACAAGAGCGGGTACCCGGCCAACGAGTTCACCGGCCTGCCGGTGGCCGAGCAGCTGATGCGCCAGTTCGACGAGCAGCTCCAGCAGACGCTGACCGGTGGCCAGTCGGTCGACGCGGCGCTCACCGCGGCACAGGACGCCTGGAAGGGCGAGTTCTAGTCCGCTCAGGGTCCGTGAGGGCCGCGCCACGGCAGGTCCGTGGCGCGGCCCTCGCCCAAGGAGGGTCGCATCGTGAAATCAAAGCCCGCCGTCCGGGCGGCAGCGCAGCTACCCGCGCGCACCACCCCACCGACGGCCAGTGCCGCGACATGGGCACGGCGCAGGCAGAAGCTCGTTCCATACGCATTCATCTCGCCGACCGCCATCTTGATGATCATCCTGACGCTCATCCCGATCGTCATGGTCATCAACTACTCGGTCATGGACAACGTCATCATGAACAAGCACCCGCAGTTCGTGGGGCTTGCTCGGTACGCGAAGGTGCTCTCCGACAAGGTCTTCTGGACCGCGACCCGGAACACGGCATTCTTCACAGGAGTCAGCGTCGTCGCCCACCTCGTTCTGGGTCTCGGGTTCGCGATGCTGCTGAACACCCCGCTGCTCGGCCGCATGACCAAGGCGCTGTTCCGGACCTTGTACATCCTTCCCTGGCTCTTCACCGTGGCCATCATCGCCATCCTGTGGCGCCTCCTGCTCGACCCGAACGGGGTCATCAACTACCTGTTGACGACGTTCGGTCCGATGAGCAAGGAGATCGCGTGGCTCGGGGAGCCCGGAATCGCGCTGTATGCCGTGACCTTCATCAACATCTGGTCGGGATACCCGTTCTACATGGTGAGCCTCCTGGCCGGCCTGCAGGGCATTCCGCAGGAGCTGTACGAGGCCGCGAAGGTCGATGGCGCCAGCCCGGTCCAGCAGTTCGTCAACGTGACCCTCCCGCAGCTCAAGCCCATCATCATCTCGATGGCGATGCTGGACGTCATCTTCACCACGCAGCAGTTCGCGTTGATCTGGATGACCACCGGGGGCGGTCCCATCCACGTCACCGAGATGCTGAGCACGTACACCTACAAGCTCGCCTTCAGCAGCTACGAGTTCTCCACGGCATCGGCGAGCGCGGTCATCGTCCTGCTCTTCTCGATGGTTCTCGCGTTCTTCTACGTCCGGCACCAGAGAGCGCGGGACTGACATGAACCTCACCAAGCAGCAGCGGCGGGTGGCCGCGAAGGCCGGCGTCATCTTCGCGCTGATCGTCGGAGGCGTCTACGCCGGGTTCCCGGTGTTCTGGATGGCCGCGAGCTCCTTCAAGTCGAACTCGGAGATCTTCGCGTACCCGCCGAAGATCATTACCAAGAACTTCTCGTTCCACGCGTACTCGACGATCCTCAGCGACCCGGTGAAGGTGCGCTTCTTCACCAACAGCTATGTGGTCTCGCTGTCGGTGTGCTTCCTCACGCTGCTCGTGGCGATCCTTGCCGCCTACGCCTTCAGTCGTTTCGAGTTCCGGTTCAAGAAGATCATCAACGTCATCATCGTCAGCGTGCAGGCCGTACCGCCGATCACGCTGCTCATCCCGTTCTTCGGGCTGATGGTCGCCCTGCACCTGTACAACACCTATGCGGCGTTGATTCTCACATACATGGTGTTCACGCTGCCGTACGCGATCATCATGATGACGGGCTATTTCAACACGCTGCCGAAAGAGCTCGACGAAGCCGTCAAGCTCGACGGCGGGAGCTCGTTGACCGCGCTGTGGCGCGTGCTGGTGCCAATCTCCGTGCCCGGCATCGTGTCGGTGGGGATCTACACGTTCATGCTCTCGTGGAACGAGTACCTGTTCGCACTGACGCTCACGCGGACCGATGACATGCGGACCGTCCCGATCGGTATTCAGCTGCTCATGGGTCAGCACTCGTACATGTGGAACGAGATGATGGCCATGAGCATTCTTGGCTCCGTTCCGGTGCTGCTGCTCTTCCTCTTCTTCCAGCGCTATTTCATCGGCGGTCTCACGGCCGGGTCGGTGAAGGGCTAGACCGCAGCTGTCCATCTTCGTGTCAACCAACTCAAGGAGACGTAACATCATGCTGATGAACAACAAGGACCTGCTGGCCGTGGCGAACGACAACAACTTCGCGGTCCCGGCGTTCAACGTGAGCGACTACGCAATGTTGAATGGCATCTTCGAGATCAGCGAGGAGAAGAACGCGCCGGTCATCATCGCGATCCACCCGGACGAGCTGAGCCACATCGGCGTCGACATGCTCCCGGCGATCATCGCCAGGGCCCATCGGTCCGCGGTCCCGGTGAGCATCCACCTCGATCACGGTGCCAGCTACGAGCAGGTGCTGCTCGCGATCCAGAGCGGCTTCACGTCGGTCATGATCGACGGCTCGATGCTCTCGTTCGACGACAACGTGGCGATCACCAAGCGAATCGTCGACACGGCGCACGCCGTGGGCCTGTCGGTCGAGGGCGAGCTCGGCACGATCGGCAAGACGGACGACGAGGCCGAGGACGGGGCCGCCACGATCATCTACACCGACCCCGCAGACGCCGTGAGGTTCGTCGAGGCGACCGGGGTGGACAGCCTGGCCATCGCGATCGGGACTTGCCACGGCATCTACCCGAAGACCATGAAGCCCGAGCTGAAGCTCGACCTCCTCAAGGAGATCAAGGCCCTGGTGAGCATCCCGCTCGTCCTGCACGGTGGATCCAACAATCCCGACGGCGAGATCGGCACATCGGTGACCCTCGGCGTCAACAAGATCAACATCTCGAGCGACATCAAGGTGGCGTACCACGACAAGATGCGTGAGGTGCTGGCCGACCTGGGTCTGCGCGAGCCCAACTCGATCCAGCCGCCGTGCATCGCGGCGATGAAGGTCACCGCAGCACAGAAGATCGACCTGTTCGGCGCCGCCGGCAAGGCCTCGCTCTACTGAATCGGATCAGCACCATGGCAGAGAACCTGGTCCTCGGGCTCGGTGGGACGGTCGACTACGAGATCGTGTGGGACTCCTCGGTGATCGAGGGGCTCGTCGAGCACTACGACATCCACGCATCCGAGCTGACCACGACGATCCCGCTGGACAGCGAGCGTGACCTCGTCGTGGTGCTGCTCGGCTTCATCCGCGACGGTGTCGGAGGAGAGCGGTTCGCCGCGTCCTCCGACATCGTCGAGCAGTTCGCGGCGCGCTTCGACAAGCGCATCACGCTGGGCGGGACGCCGGTGCGCGCCGCGATGGCGATGGAGGTGCTCGGGGTGACGTCCACCGTGCACCTGGTGAGCATCGACGACAACGTCCGTCGGCTCCTCCCGCCCGGCTGCACGTACATCTGCAGCGCGATAGAGGACACGACCGATCCTCACCTGATCGTCCAGTTCCCGCAGGGGGCGCGGATCCGCTCGGGGGACGTCGACCTGTGCTCGCCGTATCCCAACCGGGTGATCATCACGAACGACCCGCCGAACCGCGAGCTGGTGCTCAGCGATCGGCTCTCGGAGGTCCTGAGCACCGCCGGCGTCTTCCTCATCTCAGGGTTCAACGTCATCCAGGATCCCGCCGTCCTGGCCGCGCGGCTCGAGAGCCTGCTGCAGCACATGACGCACCTGCCGCCGGGCGCTCTCGTCTACTACGAGGACGCCGGGTACCACGTCCCGGCGCTGAGCCGGCAGGTGCGCGAGGCGCTGGTGGGCTCGGTCGACGTGTACAGCCTGAACGAGGACGAGATGCAGGCCTATCTCGGCCGCCCGCTCGACCTCCTCGACCCCGACCAGATGGCGCACGCGCTCGACGAGCTCAGCGCCCTGATCCCGGCCCCGGCGCTGGTGGTCCACACCAAGCACTGGTCGCTCGCCCTCGGGGACCGTGCGGCCGCCTACACGTCGGCGCTCACGGGCGGCATCACGATGGCGAGTGCGCGGTGCTGCTACAGCGACAACTTCACCGAGGAGCAGTACGCGTCGGTCGCCACCTTCCCGGTGAACGCCGGGGGCGCGGAGTTCGCTCGGGCAATCGAGCCGGCGATGGCCGGCCTTGTCCGGTGCTTGCCTGCCTTCGTGATCGACGTCGAGCGCCCGACGATGATCGGGCTGGGCGACACGTTCGTCGGGGGGTTCATCGCCGCGCTGGCGCTTGACGGCGTGCCCGCGCGAGAGCCCGCCGCGGACCGGCGACGGTAGGGCACTGCGGCGGTGTGAGCACGACTCACGGCCGGTCAAGTACGTCGCCCCGATCGCGTTCAACGTCATCGCGCTCGCGGGCAACCTGGTCGACGACGGCTCGCACGAGACCGACGAGGAGCAGAAGCTCCGCAACGAGTCGCGCAAGATCCTCGGCATCCCCGAGCTGCTCGTCTCGGGCACGTGCGTGCGCGTGCCGGTGT
>JAYTSH010000103.1:0-4940 GCA_043745755.1 Cellulomonas sp.
GGTTCGAGGCTCGGCGCGATCGTCGACGTCGTCCCGCCCGAGCGCTACGAGCCCGACATCGGCCCGGATGCCGACGTCGACCCGTTGCGCGTGGCGCTCGCCAACACGCTCGAGGGCATCGACGACTACGTCGAGGTCGTGGACCCGCTGCTGGGCTCCGAGGTGACCGCGTCGACCGTGTCGGGCGACCTCGTGACGGTCGCGGGCGCGCTCGTCCAGGGGCTGCGGCACTACGAGTCCGGCCATGAGCTCGAGGCGTTGTGGTGGTGGCAGTTCTCCTACCTGTCCCACTGGGGCGAGCGGGCGTCGAGCGCACTGCGCGTCCTGCAGACGATGCTCGCCCACCTGCGCCTCGACGTGGACGACGACGTCGCCGCCGAGGCGGAGTACGACGCGCTCCAGCTCTGACCTGCACGCTCGGGAACTGAGCCGTACCCGGCGTGCTCCGTGGCGGCGCTGCGCGATCCGCCCGACCGTCTCAGGCGACGCGAGTGCCTCGGGCGAGCGTGCGCTGCGGGATCCGGAGCCGTCGCACCGCGACCCACACACCCGCTGCGCCCAGCAGGAGGTTTGCCGCGAGCCCCCACGGCCACACCGCGCTCGTGTCGACGTTCCGCTCGGCCACGGGCGAGACGTAGTCGGACCCCTGGACCGACTGCCCGGACCAGCACTCGTCGACCTCGGTCGCCGGGCCGGCCCGGAGCGTTCGAACGCCGGTCCGGATCGAGCCGAGCGGATCGGTGCCAGTGACGAGGGGGTCGCGCGCATCGGGCTGAGGTGCTGCGTCGGCGACGATGACGAACGGGTTGATCCCGAGCAGCCACCAGGTGCGCTCGGTGTGGGACACCGGCCGGACCTCGTTCTCCCACACGCAGTCAGGCGCGGTGTTGCCGTTCCACGCTCCTCCCGGCATCGTCCAGACCCGCACCGTCTCGTCGTGCGTCGTCGTGAGGTACGTGAGACCGAAGACGATGGGGCTGAGCGCCGAAAGCGAGGCGACCGCGATGTAGGTCAGCACGGCCGAGCCCGACGTGCGCGCGACGAGCGCCGAGAACCCCAGGCCGATCGCGCAGACGGCCGCGAGCAGCAGCGCGAGGACGCCGAGGCACACGAACATCGCGAGGACCGGGGTACCGCCCGCACCCAGCGCGATCCCGATGAACGGCACGCTCACCACGAGGAAGGCGAGCGCGGCGGCCCAGGATGCGAGGAGCTTGCCGAGGACGATCTCGAAGGGTGAGAGCAGGGTGACCTGCAGGATCGCCAGGGTGCCGGCGGAGCGGTCGCCGTTGATGGAGGTCGCGCTGAGGGTCGGTGCGACGAGCAGACCGAGGAACAGGACGAAGAACACGACGAGGCCGAACATCATCGGCCCCTGCAGCACGCGGTTCGACGTGTCGCCTGCGGCCACCGTGAGGAGGCTCCGGGTGCTGAGCCACACGAGCCCGGTGATCGCGCCGACGACGACGAACCACACCACAAGGGCGACGATCCACCGCGTCGACCGGATGCGCTGACGCAGCTCGAGCTCCGCGACGGTCCGGACCCCGTGCCACGTCAGGGTCCACGTCCGGGGCAGCGTGGCGGGCGTCGGCGGCCCGGAGGTCCCGGTCGGGACCGCGCCCTCGTCGATCACCGTGCTCATCGTCGCTCCTCGTCCAGGGCCAGGTAGGCCTGCTCCAGCGCGCCACCCGCAGGGGCGATCGACGTGAGGGCAACACCTGCGGTGACCGCGTCCCGCACGAGGCGGGCGGCACCCTCCTCGTCGGCGATGTCGACGAGGACCGCGCCTGGTCTGTCGGGCGCTGGTCGGGGTGGTCCGAACCCCGTCGGGGCCGGGGTGCCGTCCGCGTCCGGGTGCCAGACAGCGCCGACCGACGTGAGCCAGCTGGTGAGCATCGCGAGCGACAGTGCCCGGACCCGCCAGGACCGGCGTGCCGACTCGGCGGCGACGAGCGTGCCGGCCGTGACGGTCCGTCCGCCCGAGAGGAACACGGCGTCGTCCACGAGCTCGTCGAGCTCGGAGAGCACGTGGCTCGAGACGAGCACTGTCGTGCCGCGCGCGGCCAGGGACCGCAGCAGCACCCGAAGGTCGACGCGGCTGCGGGGGTCCAGCCCGCTCGCGGGCTCGTCGAGCAGCAGGACGTCGGGGGAGTGCACGAGCGCCCGCGCGAGCCCGAGCCGCTGCTTCTGCCCGCGCGACAGGACGCTCGCGGGGCGGTCGGCGAGCTCGCTGAGGTGCACGGTCTCGAGCAGCTCGGCGACCCGGGCCTCGGCGCCGGCGCGCGGCAGCCGGTAGGCCGCGGCGAACGTCAGGAGGACCTCGCGCGCGGTCAGCGAGTCCCAGGTGCCGAACGTGTCGGGCATCCAGCCCGTGCGGGCCCGGGCCCGGGCGCCGTCCGTGACGGGATCGAACCCGCCGACCCGCACGTGCCCGGCGTGGGGGACGAGGAGCCCCGCGAGCACGAGCAGCAGGGTCGTCTTCCCGGAGCCGTTGGGCCCGATGAGTGCCGTGACGCGGCCCGGCCGGGCGTCGAGGTCGACGCCAGCGAGCGCATGCACCGCGCCGAAGGACCGGTGCAGACCGCGGACGGCGATCCCGTCGTGCGCGTCGTCGGGCACGTCCTGACCTGGACCGTCTGTCATGCCGACAACATAGGGCGGAGCACGCCACGCGTGGGCCGGAACGCTGTGCAGAGACTGTGTGCGTCCGGGGCGTGAACGCGTGCGCGGGCCGACCACGATGGTCCGGGATGCGGAACGCCCGCCGTCCACACCGTGGGCGGTTCTAGAATCGCGGGCGACTGCGGGAATCCTCCGCGTGTCGCGCCTGTGCACGTCCCGCACATCTCCTCACCGAGTTCTCTTCCCCGGAGCGCACCCTCGTGGCCCTCATCGTGCAGAAGTACGGCGGTTCCTCCGTCGCGGACGCGACCAGCGTCAAGCGCGTCGCGAAGCGGATCGCCGAGACGAAGCGCGCGGGCAACGACGTGGTCGTGGTCGTCTCCGCGATGGGTGACACGACCGACGAGCTCATCGACCTCGCGCACCAGATCACCCCGCTCCCGCCGTCGCGCGAGATGGACATCCTCCTGACGGCCGGCGAGCGCATCTCGATGTCGCTGCTCGCGATGGCGATCGCGAACCTCGGCGTCGACGCGCAGTCGTTCACGGGCCAGCAGGCCGGTGTGATCACGGACGAGGTGCACGGCAAGGCCCGCATCATCGACGTGACCCCGAGCCGCATCCGCACCGCGATCGACTCAGGCGCCGTGGCGATCGTCGCGGGCTTCCAGGGCGTCACGCAGCACACCAACGACGTGACGACGCTCGGTCGCGGCGGCTCCGACACGACCGCCGTCGCCCTCGCGGCCGCGCTGGGTGCCGACGTCTGCGAGATCTACACCGACGTCGACGGCGTGTTCACCGCGGACCCGCGCATCGTGCCGTCGGCGCGCAAGATCGACCGCATCAGCTACGACGAGATGCTCGAGATGGCTGCGTCCGGCGCGAGGGTGCTCGTCCTTCGCTGCGTCGAGTACGCGCGCCGCTACAACGTGCCGGTGCACGTGAGGTCGTCATTCTCAGGGCACACGGGAACACTGGTCACGGACGTCCCCGCGCCGGGACCGGAAGGGGAAGGTCACATGGAGGAAGCGATCATCGCGGGCGTCGCCCACGACCGCAGCGAGGCCAAGATCACGGTCGTCGGCGTGCCCGACGTGCCCGGCAAGGCGGCGCGGATCTTCGAGGTCGTGGCCGGGTCCGGCGTGAGCATCGACATGATCGTGCAGAACGTGTCGGTCGCGAAGACCGGGCGGACCGACATCTCCTTCACGCTCCCGCAGGACGACGGCGCGGGGGCCCTCAAGGCGCTGACCGAGCGCCAACCCGACATCGGCTTCGCGTCGCTGCAGTACGACGACGCCATCGGCAAGCTGTCGCTCATCGGCGCGGGCATGAAGTCGCACCCGGGCGTCTCGGCGCGGCTGTTCAACGCGCTCGCGGGGGCCGGCATCAACATCGAGATGATCTCGACGTCGGACATCCGCATCTCGGTCGTGACGCGCTCCGAGAACCTGGACGACGCCGTCCGTGCGGTCCACACCGCGTTCGGGCTCGACAGCTCCGAGGAACAGGCCGTGGTCTACGGCGGGACGGGACGGTAGTCATGGCTGAGGCCAAGGCCCTGCGGGTCGGGGTCGTCGGGGCGACGGGACAGGTCGGCGCGGTCATGCGCCGACTGCTCGAGGAGCGCGACTTCCCCGTCGCGGAGATCCGCTACTTCGCCTCTGCGCGCTCAGCGGGCCGCACGCTCCCGTGGAAGGGCGCCGAGATCCTCGTGGAGGACGCCGAGACGGCGGACCCGACCGGTCTCGACATCGCGCTGTTCTCCGCAGGCGGCTCGACCTCGAAGATCCAGGCCCCACGGTTCGCCGCGGCGGGCGCGATCGTCATCGACAACTCCTCTGCGTGGCGCATGGACCCCGACGTGCCGCTCGTCGTCTCCGAGGTCAACCCCGAGGCGATCCGCGATGCACGCAAGGGGATCATCGCCAACCCGAACTGCACCACGATGGCCGCGATGCCCGTCCTGAAGGTCCTGGACGCGGAGGCGGGCCTCGAACGGCTCATCATCTCGACGTACCAGGCGGTCTCGGGCAGTGGCCTCGCAGGCGCGACCGAGCTCGACTCGCAGGTCCGTGCGGCCGTCGGCGGCAACACGCTCGGCCTCGTGCACGACGGCGGAGCCGTGGACTTCCCGGCACCGGTCAAGTACGTCGCCCCGATCGCGTTCAACGTCATCGCGCTCGCGGGCAACCTGGTCGACGACGGCTCGTACGAGACCGACGAGGAGCAGAAGCTCCGCAACGAGTCGCGCAAGATCCTCGGCATCCCCGAGCTGCTCGTCTCGGGCACGTGCGTGCGCGTGCCGGTGT
>JAYTSH010000104.1:0-2634 GCA_043745755.1 Cellulomonas sp.
GCGCATCTCCGTCGAACCTGGTCGGGCCATCGTCGGACCCACGACCTGCACGCTCTACACGGTCGGGACGGTCAAGCCCGTGACGCTCGACGACGGGCGAGTGCGCACGTACGTCTCGGTCGACGGCGGCATGAGCGACAACCTGCGCCCCGCGCTGTACGGCGCGCCGTACCACGCCGAGCTCGCGTCGCGCTCGAGCACGGCGCCCCTGGTGCTGTGCCGCGTCGTGGGCAAGCACTGCGAGAGCGGCGACATCGTCGTGCACGAGGTACAGCTGCCTGCCGACGTCGTACCGGGTGACCTGCTGGCGGTGCCCGCGACGGGTGCCTACGGGCGCTCGATGGCGTCCAACTACAACCAGGTCCCACGCCCGCCGGTCATTGCTGTGACCGGTGGTGAGAGCCGGGTCCTCGTCCGTCGCGAGACCGAGGAGGACCTCCTGGCCCTCGACCAGGGCTGACGCCCCCTATCCTTTGAGGCGGTCCGGCGAGCGTCGCGAAGCGCGCAGTTGACCGGGCTCCTTGACCATGACGACCGGGCGCGGCCCGGAGACGGAGGCGGACGCAGTGACAGCTCCTGACGGGCAGGCGGCTGCCGGGCGTTCGGAGCCTCGACGGGAACCGCTGCGGATCGCCGTCCTCGGCTCCGGGGTCGTCGGCACCGAGGTCGTGCGCCTCCTCGTGACGCAGTCCGCCGACCTCGCGGCTCGCGTCGGCGCGCCGCTCGAGCTCGTCGGGATCGCGGTGCGCGACCTGGCGGCGGACCGCGACCCGATCGTCGACCGCGCGCTGCTGACGACGGACGCCGCCGACCTCGTGACGCGGGCCGACGTCGTCGTCGAGGTCATGGGCGGCATCGAGCCTGCGCGCAGCCTGCTGCTCATCGCGATCGCCCACGGCGCTGCGGTGGTCACCGCCAACAAGGCGCTCCTCGCGCAGGACGGTCCGACGCTGTACGCCGCCGCGGACACCGCCCAGGTGGACCTGTACTTCGAGGCCGCCGTCGCCGGCGCGATCCCGATCGTCCGTCCCGTGCGCGAGTCGCTCGTCGGCGACCGCGTGCTGCGTGTCCTGGGCATCCTCAACGGCACGACCAACTACGTGCTCGACCGGATGACGACCGGGGGGCTCGACCTCGAGGCCGCCGTCGCCGAGGCCCAGGCGCTCGGCTACGCCGAGGCGGACCCGACAGCGGACGTCGACGGGTACGACGCCGCGGCGAAGGCTGCGATCCTCGCCTCGCTCGCGTTCCACACGCGGGTGTCGATCGACGACGTCGACCGCGAGGGCATCAGCTCCGTCACGGCCGACGACGTGGCCTGGGCCGAGCGCACCGGCTACGTCATCAAGCTGCTCGCGATCGCCGAGCGCCAGGGAAACGGTATCCAGGTGCGTGTGCACCCCGCGCTCGTCCCCGTCGCCCACCCCCTCGCGGGCGTCCGCGGAGCGTTCAACGCCGTGTTCGTCGAGGCGGAGGCGGCCGGCGAGCTCATGTTCTACGGGCGCGGGGCCGGCGGGGCGCCCACGGCCTCGGCGGTGCTCGGTGACGTCGTCTCGGTCGCGCGGCACCGCGTGCTCGGAGGCCGAGGCCCGGTCGAGTCGTCGTACGCCGCGCTGCCGGTGCTGCCCGCGTCGGCCGCCCGCACGCGCTACCAGATCCGTCTCGACGTGACCGACCGTCCGGGGGTGCTTGCGCAGGTCGCCACGACGCTCGGCGACCGTGGTGTCTCGATCGAGGCCATCCGCCAGGTGCCCGAGCTGCCCGGGGCGAAGGGTCGCGACGGCGTCGCGCTCCTCATCATCACGACGCACGAGGCCACCGAGGAGGCGCTCGCTGGCACCGTTGCCGCGATTGCCGACCTCGACTCCGTGCGTCGCGTCATCTCTGTCCTGAGAGTCGAGGGAGCCTGATGGCATACCAGTGGCGCGGCGTCATCGCCGAGTACGCCGAGCGTCTGCCGGAGCACGTGCAGCGACGCGTGATCACGCTCGGCGAGGGCGGCACGCCGCTCGTCCCAGCGCCTGCGCTCTCCGCGCTCACCGGGGCGGACGTTTTCCTCAAGGTCGAGGGGATGAACCCCACGGGGTCGTTCAAGGACCGCGGGATGACGACCGCGATCTCCTCGGCCGCCGGGCGCGGGGCGAAGGTCGTGGTGTGCGCCTCGACGGGCAACACGTCGGCGTCGGCCGCGGCGTACGCGACCGCCGCCGGAATGCTGTGCGCCGTGCTGGTCCCCGACGGCAAGATCGCCATGGGCAAGCTCAGCCAGGCGATCGCGCACGGCGCCCGCCTCCTGCAGGTCGCCGGCAACTTCGACGACTGCCTGGTCGCGGCCCGCAAGCTCGCGGAGGCGTACCCCGTCGAGCTCGTGAACTCGGTCAACCCCGACCGGATCGAGGGCCAGAAGACGGGCGCCTTCGAGGTCGTCGACGCGCTCGGTGACGCTCCCGACATCCACGCCCTGCCCGTCGGGAACGCCGGCAACATCACCGCGTACTGGAAGGGCTACCGCGAGTACGCGGGCCTCGACGCGGGCAGCTCGCTGCCGCCGGTCGCGACCCGGACCCCGGCGATGTGGGGCTTCCAGGCTGCGGGGTCCGCCCCCATCGTGCTCGGCCACCCGGTCACGGAACC
>JAYTSH010000105.1:0-5899 GCA_043745755.1 Cellulomonas sp.
GGTGGCGTGCTCGCCGCGTTGGCGACGTCCGTTGCCGGACCGCTCGTGCTCGGTGGCCAGCTCCGGTTCTCACGCGACAGCGGCCTGGGGGTGCGCGAGCTCGCCCGTGGAGTGGTCGTGGCGCACTTGTTGGTGTGCGCGCCCGCGCTGCTGTTGCTCGGAGTCGGTGCAGCGCTCCTGCTCGGTCGCCTCGAGCCCTTGCTGCTGGCGGTCGCGGCGTGGGCCGGATCGTGCGTGGCGCATGTCGGCGCGGACCTCGTTCCGGGGATGCGGCAGGCGAATGCCGACGGAACGGCCGAGCCCGGCCTGGCGGGTGTCGGGGCGGGCGCCGCCGTGACGGCCTCGCTGGCCATCGTGGCGGTCGTCCCAGTCGTGGGAGCCGCGCTCTCCGCAGCCCTCGCGGTGCTGGGCCTCCCTGTTCTCGTCGTCCTGATGGAAAGGCGAGTGCTCCGATGACGGTCGCATCGCTCGAAGGTGTCGACGCCGGCTACCGCGCGGACATTCCGGTCCTGCGGGGGATCGACCTGTTTCTCGACGTCGGGACGACGCTGGTCGTCGGTCCCAACGGCTCGGGGAAGTCGACCTTGACCGAGGTGCTCGGCGGCAGCCTGCGGCCGCAGCGGGGGACCGCGCGGATCGGTGGGCATGAGGCGCACACCGCCCCGGCCCGCGCGCTGCGCTCCGTGTGCCGAAGCACTCCGACCCTGTATCCGACACTCACGCTGCGTGAGCATGTCGATCTCGTCGACCTCGGTCGTCCTGGCGTGCGCAAGCGACTCGACGAGCGGATCGACGGCTACGGGCTCGCGCCCTGGGTCGATTACGCGACGTCCGAGCTCTCGACAGGCAATCTGCGCAAGGCGTGGATCGTCCTGTGCACCGCGGCCGAGGGGAGGCTCGTCGTGCTCGACGAGCCGTTCAACGGCCTCGACGACCTCGGGGCGAAGGCTCTGATCGACGAGATCACGCGATGGTGCGACGACGGGCACGCTGTCGTCGTCGTCGCGCACCAGCCACCGCCCTCACTCATCGCGGACAGAACGGTGAGGTTCAGCGCCGGCTCCGTCGCGGGCACGACACCACTGAAGGAACTTCGATGATCACGGTAGCGGCCGTCACCAAGCGCTACGGAGGAAGGGCCGTGGTCGACTCCGTCGACCTCGAGGTGCGAGCAGGCGAGGTCGTCGGACTAGTCGGGCCCAACGGCGCCGGCAAGTCGACCTTGCTCCGGATGGCGGTCGCGCTGGTGCGTCCGACCTCGGGGGGTATCACCTTCGACGGAGTGCCGTACCAAGCCCTCGAACGCCCCCTCACTGTGGTCGGCGCAGTGCTCACGTCAGGTACCGCGCACCGTCGTCTCACGTCGCGCGAGCACTTGACGGCACTCGCTCGGTCGCACGGGCTGCAGCGGTCCCGGGTCGACGAGGTGCTCGAACGCACGGGGCTCTCCGACGTCGGCGGCCGCCAGCTTCGGCACCTCTCGCTCGGCATGGGCCAGCGCTGGGCGATCGCTGCAGCGCTGCTGGGCCACCCCCGGAACCTCGTGCTCGACGAGCCGTCGAACGCGCTCGACCCGGTCACGGTCGTCTGGCTGCGGGGCTTGATCCGCGACCTGGCTGCGGGTGGCTGCTCCGTGCTGGTCTCGAGCCACCTGCTCGACGAGGTTGCCCGCACGTGCGGCCGCGTGCTTGTGATGGCGCGCGGTCGCGTCCTCGACGACATCGACCCGAACGGCCCGGAGCACGCCTGCGTGCGCATCGGAGGCACCGACGACGTGATGCGCGTGCTGCTGCCGCTGCTCGAGAGGTGCGGAGCGAGCGTCCGGCCGGCGGGCGAGTCGACATGGGACGTGTCCGGGGCGTCGGTCGACGAGATCGGGCAGGTCGCCCTCGAACGTCGACTGCTGCTTCGTCGGCTCGAAGAACGTTCCGGCTCGATAGAGGAACGAGTGATGACGCTGACGCAGGAGAACACCGACCTGCCCGTGGGGGTGCCGGCATGACCGCGGTCGCGGTACGCGCCGCCGCGCCTCCCGGGTTCGGGTTGTCGCTGCGCGCGGCAGTCGCGCACGAGCGGGTCGTCGTCGGTCGTCGGGTGTCGTTCGCGCTCGGACTCGCGGCGTCCGTCGCCGTCGCGGTGATCGTCGGTGCCGCGATGGGAGCCGCGATGCTGAGCATCATTCAGGGCGGCGGCTCGGCAGATATCGTCGATGCGGTGATGATCGGGACGGGACCGGCCCGGATCCTGGTCGTCGTGCTCGGCGCGGTCGCGATCACGAGCGACTGGGCGAACGGGCAGCTGGCGAGCGCGACGCTGGCCGTTCCGCGGCGCGGCGCCCTTCTCGTCGGCAAGGGGCTCGTCGTGGCTGGCGGCGCGGCGGTGGCAGGCATCCTCACCGGTTCAGCGCTCGTCGGCGTTGCCGCACTGGAGGCCCAGTCTGGCGGAGTCGAGATCCACATCGGGGTGCGCGTCGTCGGTGTCGTGCTCTCGTGCGGGCTCCAGTACGCGGCCGTCGCGCTCATCGGCCTGGGCATCGGGGCGCTTCTGCGGGGCACCGCGGCGGCAGTCTCCGCCGCGATCGGTCTGTTCATGGTGCTCCCCGTACTGGTCGCGACGCTTCCTCAGGTGCAGCCGTACCTGCCGCACTCGTCGCTGTCCGCGCTCACGGTGATGGACGCTGACGGTGCCGCCGGAGCGATGCCGTGGGTGGCTGCGCTGCTGGTGACGGCCCTCTGGGTCGCGGCCGCCGTCGGTGGCGGTCTCTGGTCGTTCTCGCGAGCGGACCTGTGAACGCCGCGCCTGCGGGAGCACTGCAGCTCACCGATGCTCTCGGGCGGTTCAGCTGGCGACGATCCGGTCGTTCGTCGCGCCGGCGAGCGCCTGCAGGAAGGGCTGCGCGAGGAGGAACCGCTCGTCGATCGACAGGTCGCCGGTGATGTTCACGGAGCCGCCGGCCCTCAGGGCCGTCAGCGCCGCCGGGTTGATGGCCGACGGTTCTCGGCGTGGTCCTCGAGGATGTCGACGTTGTTCCCACTGACGTCGCCTGCGTTGACCTAGACCCGACGGGGCCCGCCGTTCTGGTGGGCCCACGGGCCGTCTGCTCGTGGTGCGGGTCTGTGCTCTGGGCCCGTGCTGTGATGCACCTTGCTTTGACGGACTCGGCACGCGGGCGGTAATGTTGGCCACCGTGCCCGCGCCGTCGGGCCCTCGTGCGTGCACACCGCCGGACGCTCTTGGGGTTCACTCCCCGGGCCAGGGTGCGGTGCGCCGGGTGGAGTTCCTCTTCACCGCGTGCGACATACCGTCGATGAGCAGTTCGGCGGGGTGCCGCCGCGGGCATCGAGGGCGACACGCCCGGGCGCGTGGGTCGCAGTTCGGCGGCGCAGGACGCAAGGCCCTCGGGCCGTCGGACGAACGCGCCGCTCCACCTGAAGGTGCGCGGGGCGCTGCGGACGTCGGTCCCACCAGGTCGGGCTAGGTCCCGGCCGATCAGAGCGTCAACGAGAAGACACGGAGATGTAGTGCCTACGATCCAGCAGCTGGTCCGCAAGGGCCGCAAAGCCAAGGTCAACAAGTCCAAGACGCCGGCGCTCAAGGGCAGCCCGCAGCGGCGCGGTGTGTGCACCCGCGTCTACACGACGACCCCGAAGAAGCCGAACTCGGCTCTCCGCAAGGTCGCGCGCGTCAAGCTCTCGAGCCAGGTCGAGGTCACCGCCTACATCCCCGGTGTGGGACACAACCTGCAGGAGCACTCGATCGTGCTCGTGCGCGGCGGCCGCGTGAAGGACCTCCCCGGTGTCCGTTACAAGATCGTCCGTGGCGCCCTCGACACCCAGGGCGTGAAGAACCGCAAGCAGGCCCGTAGCCGTTACGGCGCCAAGAAGGACAAGCGCTAATGCCTCGTAAGGGTCCCGCCCCGAAGCGGCCACTCATCATCGACCCGGTCTACGGATCGCCGGTCGTGACGCAGCTCATCAACAAGGTCCTCATTGACGGCAAGAAGTCCGTCGCCGAGGCCATCGTCTACGGCGCCCTCGAGGGTGTGCACGACAAGACTCAGGGCGACCCCGTCGTCGTGCTCAAGCGCGCGCTCGAGAACGTCCGCCCGGCCCTCGAGGTGCGTTCGCGCCGCGTCGGTGGCGCGACCTACCAGGTGCCGGTCGAGGTCCGTCCGGTGCGTTCGACCACGCTCGCCCTGCGCTGGCTCACCGACTACTCGCGTGCACGTCGCGAGAAGACGATGACCGAACGACTCATGAACGAGATCCTGGATGCCAGCAACGGCCTGGGTGCAGCAGTCAAGCGGCGCGAGGACATGCACAAGATGGCCGAGTCCAACAAGGCGTTCGCGCACTACCGCTGGTGATCCCCGCGACCGCGAACCCGAGCCAACCGACAAGGGGCTGAACACGTGGCACTTGACGTGCTGACGGACCTCAACAGGGTCCGGAACATCGGCATCATGGCGCATATCGATGCTGGCAAGACGACGACGACCGAGCGGATCCTGTTCTACACCGGGGTCAACTACAAGATCGGTGAGACGCACGACGGTGCGTCGACGATGGACTGGATGGAGCAGGAGCAGGAGCGCGGCATCACGATCACGTCTGCCGCGACGACCTGCTACTGGAAAGACAACCAGATCAACATCATCGACACGCCGGGCCACGTGGACTTCACGGTCGAGGTCGAGCGCTCGCTGCGCGTCCTCGATGGTGCCGTCGCGGTCTTCGACGGCAAGGAGGGCGTCGAGCCCCAGTCGGAGACCGTCTGGCGTCAGGCCGACAAGTACGAGGTCCCGCGCATCTGCTTCGTCAACAAGATGGACAAGCTGGGCGCTGACTTCTACTTCACCGTGAAGACGATCGTGGACCGCCTCAAGGCCAAGCCGCTGGTCATCCAGCTGCCGATCGGCTCGGAGAGCGAGTTCACCGGCGTCGTCGACCTGGTCGAGCAGAAGGCGATCATCTGGCGCGGCGAGACCAAGCTGGGCGAGGAGTACTCCATCGAGGAGATCCCCGCGGACCTCGTCGAGAAGGCGGCGCAGTACCGCGCCGAGCTCATCGAGGCCGTCGCTGAGGCGAACGAGACGCTGCTCGAGAAGTACCTGAACGGCGTGGAGCTCACGGTCGCGGAGATCAAGGCCGGTATTCGGGAGCTGACGATCAAGTCGCTCGCGTACCCGGTCCTGTGCGGGTCGGCGTTCAAGAACAAGGGCGTCCAGCCCATGCTCGACGCCGTCATCGACTACCTCCCGACGCCGCTCGACGTGCCTGCTGTCGAGGGGCACGACGTCCACGACGAAGAGATCATCATCGAGCGTCACCCCGACGCGACGGAGCCGTTCGCGGCGCTGGCGTTCAAGGTCGCGACGCACCCGTTCTTCGGCAAGCTGACGTACGTCCGGGTCTACTCGGGGCACGTCGCGCAGGGCGCCCAGGTCTACAACGCCACCAAGGGCAAGAAGGAACGCATCGGGAAGCTCTTCCAGATGCACTCCAACAAGGAGAACCCGGTGGACGAGGCCACGGCCGGCCACATCTACGCATTCATCGGGCTCAAGGACGTCACCACCGGTGACACGCTGTGCGACCCGAACAACCTCATCGTGCTCGAGTCCATGACGTTCCCGGAGCCCGTCATCGACGTGGCGATCGAGCCGAAGACGAAGGGCGACCAGGAGAAGCTGTCGGTCGCCATCCAGAAGCTCGCCGAAGAGGACCCGACGTTCCGGGTGCGCCACGACGATGAGACCGGCCAGACCGTCATCGGCGGCATGGGTGAGCTCCACCTGGACATCCTCGTCGAGCGCATGCGGCGCGAGTTCCACGTCGACGCCAATGTCGGCAAGCCGCAGGTCGCGTACCGGGAGACGATCCGTCGCTCGGTCGAGAAG
>JAYTSH010000106.1:0-6180 GCA_043745755.1 Cellulomonas sp.
ACGCATCTACCTCGACCCTGAGCGCCCCGGCGTCGAGGACCTCCTCGACCGGATCACGTCAGGGCTGCGTTCGGCGTGCACCTACGTCGGTGCGACGACCCTCGAGGAGTTCACTGAGCGGGCCGTCGTCGGGATCCAGTCCGCCGCCGGGTACGACGAGGGGCGCCCGCTCCCGGAGGGTTGGTGAGCGAGCCCTCGGCGCAGTCCGCACGCGCGCAGCTCGTCGAGCTGTGCGCGCACCCGCCCGAGCGCTGGCCTGGCTCGACGGGGCCGCTGCCCCCCTCAGCGGACCCGCGTCCGGCCGCGGTCCTCGTGCTCTTCGGTGTGCTCGACGCCGTGCCGTCGGGTGTCAGCGACACGCCGGTCGCGCGTGACCTTGACGTCCTGCTGCTGCGCCGTGCGGCGACGCTCACGGACCACGCGGGGCAGGTCGCCTTCCCGGGCGGGCGGATCGATGCGCACGACGCCGGACCGGTCGATGCAGCGATCCGGGAGGCGGTCGAGGAGACGGGCCTCGACCCGGCCGGGGTCGAGGCGCTCGGCACGCTGCCGCCGCTCGCTCTGGCTGTCAGCAACCACCTCGTCACGCCGGTCCCGGCCTGGTGGCAGCGACCGACGCCCGTGGTGGCGGTGGACCCCGGCGAGACCGTCGACGTCTTCCGGGTGCCCGTCGCGGACCTGCTGCACCCCGACAACCGAGGCTCGACGGCTCACGAGCGTGCCGGTCGGACCTGGCGTGCCCCGGCGTTCGTGGTGGGCGACGTCGTGGTGTGGGGGTTCACGGCAGTCGTGCTCGACCGCATGTTCGACGCACTCGCCTGGACCCTGCCCTGGGACCAGCATCGCCTCATCGACCTCGCGTCGTAGGGTCGGCCCAGACCTATCCCCGAGCCGTCACGACGACCCGGGGGTGGCGACGACTACGCGAGGCGACCGACGGCGGCGCAGGAGAGCCGCACCACCTCGGCGAGCACCTCGAGGTCGACGTCGACGAGGCGCTTGATGTGCAGGCTTCCCTTGCTGATCGTGTGCGGCCCGAGCGGCACGAGCATGGCCCGGTACCCGTCGGCCCCATCGATGAGGTAGAGCGTCATGTCCGCCTTCTTCGGCGAGAACGCGATCGCGGCGGCGTCCTCCTGGAGCCCGCTCGGGTAGCGGTACGTGTGCCTGCCGAAGCCGACGACCGAGGTCCCCCAGAGCACCGGCGGCTCGCCGGTGACCCGCGCCATGAGCTCGATCAGCGTTCGTGCGTCCTGCTGCCGGACCGGGTCGGCGATCGACGCCACGAATGCCTCGACGTCCCCGCCGTGTGCCGTCGCTCCCGGGTCGTGGTCCGCGCTCGCCATGTCGAGGAGTCTGCCAGAGCCGAACGGTGGCCGGCGGGACTGCCGGCTCGGTCGGCGCGGGCTGGCGTCCAGACGCACCGAAGGGCGTCCGCACACGGTGCGAGCGCCCTCCGGTGGCCCGTCCGGGCCGTGCAGCAGCAGGTCAGGACGCGACGAGCGACCGGAGCACGTACTGCAGGATGCCGCCGTTGCGGTAGTAGTCAGCCTCTCCGGGCGTGTCGATGCGCAGGACGGCGTCGAACGTGACCGCCGTCCCATCGGGCTTCGTCGCCGTGACGAGCAGCGTCGCCGGCGTGGTGCCCTCGTTGAGTGCCGTCACCCCTGCGATGTCGAACGTCTCGGTGCCGTCGAGCCCGAGGGTCTCGGCCGACTCCCCCGGTGGGAACTGCAGGGGCAGCACGCCCATCCCGATGAGGTTGGACCGATGGATCCGCTCAAAGCTCTCGGTGACGACGGCCTTGACCCCGAGCAGTGCGGTGCCCTTGGCTGCCCAGTCGCGCGACGACCCCGAGCCGTACTCCTTGCCGCCGAGGATGACGAGCGGGATGCCGGCCTTCTGGTAGGCCTGCGCCGCGTCGTAGATCGTCGTCTGCTCATCGGTGAGGAGGTTGCGGGTGAAACCGCCCTCGACGCCCGGGACCAGCTCGTTGCGCAGCCGGATGTTCGCGAACGTGCCGCGGATCATGACCTCGTGGTTGCCGCGGCGCGACCCGTAGGAGTTGAAGTCCCGACGGTCCACCCCGTGCTCGGCGAGGTAGGCACCCGCAGGGCTGTCCGCCTTGATCGAGCCGGCCGGGCTGATGTGGTCGGTTGTGACCGAGTCTCCCAGCTTGGCGAGGACGCGTGCGCCTGTGACGTCCGTGACCGGGCTCGGATCTGCGGTCATGCCATCGAAGTACGGGGGCTTGCGCACGTACGTCGAGTCCGGGTCCCACGCGAACGTGTCGCCGACCGGGGTCTGCAGCGCGCGCCACTGCTCGTCGCCCGTGAAGACGTCGGCGTAGTCCTTCGTGAACATGTCGCGGTCGATGGACGTGTCGATCGTCGCCTGGACCTCCTCGGCTGTGGGCCAGATGTCCCGAAGGAACACGGGCTTGCCGTCCTGGGCACGGCCGAGCGGCTCGTGGTCGAAGTCGAACTCCATCGTGCCTGCGAGTGCGTAGGCGATGACGAGCGGCGGTGAGGCAAGGTAGTTCATCTTGATGTCGGGGTTGATGCGTCCCTCGAAGTTGCGGTTGCCCGAGAGCACCGAGACGACAGCGAGGTCGTGCGCGTTGATCGCGGCCGAGACCTTCTCGTCGAGTGGGCCGGAGTTGCCGATGCACGTCGTGCAGCCGTAGCCGACGAGGTGGTAGCCGAGCTTCTCGAGATAGGGCCAGAGGCCGGCCTTCTCGTAGTAGTTCGTGACGACCTGCGAGCCGGGAGCCATCGACGTCTTGACCCAGGGCTTGGCCGTCAGGCCCTTCTCGACGGCCTTCTTCGCGAGAAGACCGGCGGCGAGCATGACCGAGGGGTTCGACGTGTTGGTGCACGACGTGATCGAGGCGATCGCGACCGCGCCGTGGAACAGGTCGAACGTCCGGCCGGTCGAGTCCGTGACCGGCACGGTGCGTCGCGTGGACGCGCGGACCGCAGGCGAGTCCGATGCGGGGAAGGACTCCTGCTCCGCCTCGTCGACCGCGTCGCGCACCTCGGGGGCATAGGTCGGCAGGTCGCGCTCGAACGCGGCCTTGGCGTGCGTGAGCTCGATGCGGTCCTGCGGGCGCTTCGGGCCGGCGATCGAAGGGACGACCGTCGACAGGTCGAGCTCGAGGTACTCCGAGAAGAGCGGCTCGACGTAGCCCGGTGCCGTCGGGTCGAGCCAGAGCCCCTGCTCCTTGGCGTACGCCTCGACCAGCGCGATCAGCTCGTACGAGCGGCCCGTGAGCCGCAGGTAGTCCATCGTCACCGAGTCGATCGGGAAGATCGCGGCCGTCGATCCGAACTCCGGGCTCATGTTGCCGATGGTGGCGCGGTTCGCGAGCGGCACGGCGGCGACCCCGTCGCCGTGGAACTCGACGAACTTGCCGACCACGCCGTGCTGGCGCAGCTGCTGAGTGATCGTCAGGACGACGTCGGTCGCGGTGACCCCGGCAGGGATCGCACCGGACAGCTTGAAGCCGACGACGCGGGGTATGAGCATCGACACCGGCTGGCCGAGCATGGCCGCCTCGGCCTCGATGCCGCCGACGCCCCAGCCGAGCACGCCGAGCCCGTTGACCATCGTGGTGTGCGAATCCGTGCCGACGCACGTGTCGGGGTAGGCGCGCAGGACCCCGTCGACCTCGCGGGTCATGACCGTGCGCGCGAGGTACTCGATGTTGACCTGGTGGACGATGCCGGTGCCGGGCGGGACAACCTTGAAGTCGTCGAATGCCGTCTGCCCCCAACGAAGGAACTGGTACCGCTCGCGGTTGCGCTGGTACTCGAGGTCGACGTTCCGGGCGAACGCGTCGGCCCGGCCGGCGACGTCGATCTGCACCGAGTGGTCGATGACGAGCTCGGCGGGCGCCAGGGGGTTGATCCGGCTCGGGTCCCCGCCCAGCTCCACGACGGCCTCCCGCATCGTCGCGAGGTCGACGACGCACGGGACACCGGTGAAGTCCTGCATGATCACGCGCGCGGGCGTGAACTGGATCTCGGTGTCCGGCTGCGCGTCGGGGTCCCAGGCCGCGATTGCGCGCACGTGGTCGGCGGTGGTGTTGAGGCCGTCCTCGGTGCGCAGCAGGTTCTCGGCAAGGATCTTGAGGCTGTACGGGAGACGTGCGACGCCGGGGACGGCCGCGAGGCGGAAGATCTCGTACGACGCGTCACCGACCTCGAGCGTGCCCTTCGACCCGAAACTGTCGACGCTGCTCACTGTGGCTCCTTTGCTGGGCTGGGCGTACCGACGGCCTGGTCCCGCCGGACAGGGTGGCGGCTGCCGCCGGACGAGAGCCGGCACGTCGCCCATGTATCTCGATGTCAAGATACATGCTAGCGGGTCAGGCCGAGCCGGGCGACCCGCGACCCGCAAGCAGTGCTCAGCTGTGCGAGGTGCCCTTCGCGGCCTTGGCCGACTCAGCAGCCTCGGCCGCGACAGCGTCTGCCGACTTGCGCTCGAACGCAACGGCCCTCTGGTGGGCACGGGCGTCGTACTCCGGGGTGCCCTGCTTGTACAGCTCCTCGCTGGCGACCCGGCTCGCCTCGGCGAGCCGCTGCGCGGCATCGTGCTGGTTGGTGGTCATCGTCCTCGACTCCCTCCGCCCAGGCCAACGCGGCCCGGCGCACCACCACGGTAGGCCGCGGGACGGCCAGTCCGCGAGATCTGACGGTCTCGCCCGTCCAGCACCATCAGGCCGGTTCGAGGACTGCGACGCACTCGACATGGTGCGTCATCGGGAAGAGGTCGAACGCCCGCACGTCGCCCAGCGTGTAGCCGGCGCCCGTGAAGTAGCCGATGTCCCGGGCGAGTGCCGCGGGGTCGCACGCCACGTACACCACCCGCTCTGGCCGCAGCGCTGCGATCGCCTCGACGACCACCCGACCCGCACCGACACGCGGCGGGTCGAGGACCATGACGTCGGCGTGCACGACGCTCGAGCTCGAGTCGTCCTCACCGGTCATGACACGTCCGACGTCGCCCTGGAGCAGCTCGACGTTGGGACGGTCGTGCACGACCCGGCGGGCATCGCGGACAGCGCGGGCATCCCCCTCGACCGCCACGACGGCCCCCGTCGGCCCGACCGCCTCGGAGATCGGGACTGTGAACAGCCCCGAACCGGAGTACAGGTCGAGCACCGTCGCGCCGTCCACGTCGCCCAGCGCCTCGAGCACAGCGCTCGCGAGGACGCCCGGCGCCTCGCGGTGGACCTGCCAGAAGCCGCTGGCCCCGACACGGAAGACATGGGTACGACCGGCGATCTCGACGATCTCGTTGACCGATGACCGGGCGTTCGGTCGGGGGTCCGGGCGGCCACGGCGAAGGTCGAAAGGTTCGCCGTCGACCAGGACGAGCGGCGCGTCGCCGCCCGCGGGAGCGACGGCCTCGATGCGCGCACCCGGCCGCCAGGTCTTCGAGAACAGGTCCAGGCCGACGATGGCTTCGCTCGCCAACGGCATCGAGTCCAGTGCCAGCACGTCGTGCGAGCGGAACTTGCTCATGCCGGCCCGCCCGGAGGCATCCGCGACGAGCTCGATCCGCGTGCGCCAGCCGAGCCCGGAGCGCTCGTCGTCGCCCGGAGCGGCCTCGACGGGGACCTCGCGGTCGATGTGGGCCAGCCTGCTCAGCTGCTCGGCGATGACCGTCGACTTCCAGGCGCGCTGCGCGGGCAGGGAGACGTGTGCGAGCTCACCGCCACCCACTCCCCCGGGACCCGCTGCCGCCCAGGGGGACGGCACGCGATCAGGAGAGGCCACCCGGACCTCGATGGCGTCGGCGCGCCAGAACGTCGCGCCCTCACCAGCTTCGGTGAGTCGCGCGAGCACCTGCTCGCCCGGCAGGGTGTGGCGGACGAAGACGACACGACCTCGGCCGGGGCCGTCCGCGCCGGACGTGCCGTCGTCGACCGCATCCAGGCGGGCCACGCAGTGCCCGCCGTGCGCGATCGGGCCGATCTCTAGCTCAATCAGGTCAGAGTCCACGCGGAACGGTACCCCGGACGCGATCCTCAAGCCCTGTCTGCCCCTCGCTCGAGGCCAGCTGCCACGGCACGGAGGCGACGACGACGCCGGGCGTGAACAGCAGCCGGCCCTTGAGCCGCAGCGCGCTCTGGTTGTGCAGCAGCTGCTCCCACCAGTGCCCGACGACGTACTC
>JAYTSH010000107.1:0-3754 GCA_043745755.1 Cellulomonas sp.
ACGTCGCCGCTCTCGCAGTGCTTGCCGACCACCCGGGTGAGGACGGGCGCGGCGGTCGAGGCGCGACCGGCCAGGGTGGCCGAGTAGTCCGCGTCGTACAGCGCGGTGCGGATGTTGTCGCTCATGCCGCCGTCGACCGCGACATAGCGACGCGAGGCACCCCCGTCGAGCTCGACGTCCTTGACGGTGCCGACGCGGTACAGCGTGAACGTGCTCGGCCCGGCGATCGCTCGGCCCGGCTCGGTCGAGATGCGCGGGACGTCGACACCCAGCGAGGCGCACTCCTTGCCGATGATCTCGGCCATGCCCGTGGCCAGGTCGGCGACGGGCATCGGGTCGTGCTCGGTCGTGTAGGCGATGCCGAACCCACCGCCGATGTCGAGCTCGGGCAGCACGGTGCCGTGCTCGCGCACCACGTCCGCGTGCAGGCCCAGCACCCGCCGGGCGGCCACCTCGAAGCCCTGGACGTCGAAGATCTGCGACCCGATGTGGGAGTGCAGTCCACGCAGCTCGAGCTCGGGTCGAGCCAGCACCCGCGACACTGCCTGTGCCGCGACGCCACCGGTGAGCGAGAGGCCGAACTTCTGGTCCTCGTGCGCGGTGGCGATGTAGGAGTGGGTGTGGGCCTCGACACCCACCGTGACCCGCAGCAGCACCGGTGCGCGCACGCCGCGCGCGGCGGCGGCGTCCGCCACCCGGTCGATCTCGGCGAGCGAGTCGACGACGATCCGGCCGATGCCGAGGTCGAGCGCACGCGCGATCTCGGCATCGCTCTTGTTGTTGCCGTGCAGCCCGATCCGGGCCACGGGAACCTCTGCCCTCATGGCTACGGCCAGCTCGCCGCCGCTGCAGGTGTCGAGGAAGAGCCCCTCGTCGACGACCCACCGCGCCACCTCGGTGCACAGGAACGCCTTGCCGGCGTAGTAGACGTCGGCTCCACCGCAGAGGTCCCGAAAGGCCGTGTCGAAAGCCGAGGCTAAACCCCTTGCACGAGAACGGAAGTCGTCCTCGTCGAGGACGTAGGCAGGCGTGCCGAACTCGGCAGCCACCGCGTCGACGCCCGCCCCGCCGACCTCGAGCACGCCGTCCTCGCCTCGGCGCACCGACCCGGCCCACAGCGAGGGCACCAGGGCGTTCACATCACGCGGGGGGCGCAGCCAGGACGGAGCGGCGTAGCCGTCCGCGTGCAGCGACCCGGCCTCGTGCGCGCGCACTACATGCGCTCCGGCGCCGAGACGCCGAGCAGGTCTAGACCCCGCGCCAGCACGGTGCGGGTGGCCTCGTTGACCCACAGGCGCGTCCGGTGCAGGTCCGTGACGACCTCGTCCGCGTCCTGCGGACGGACCCGGCACGCGTCGTACCACTTGTGGTACGCCGCAGCCAGCGTCTCGAGGTAGCGCGCCACGCGGTGCGGCTCGCGCAGCTCGGCTGCCCGGGCCACGACACCGGGGAACTGGCCCAGCACGGCCAGCAGCACCGACTCGGTGTCGTGCCCGAGCAGCGAGGGGTCGAACCCGTCGGCCAGCCGCACGCCGTCCTCGACGGCGAGCCGGGTGACGTTGCAGGTGCGGGCGTGCGCGTACTGCACGTAGAACACCGGGTTGTCGTTGGTGCGCTTGGTCAGCAGGTCCAGGTCGACGTCGATCATCGAGTCGGACGACGAGCGGGCCAGCGCGTACCGCCCGGCGTCGACACCGACCGCGTCGACGAGGTCCTCCATCGTCACGACGGTCCCGGCGCGCTTGCTCATCCGCAGCGGCTCACCGTCGCGCAGCAGGTTGACCATCTGGCCGATGAGGATCTCGAGGTTGGTGCCGGGCGTGTCGCCGAAGCACGCGCACATGGCCATCATCCGGCTGACGTAACCGTGGTGATCGGCTCCCAGCATGATGATGACGCGGTCGAAGCCCCGCTCGCGCTTGTCCAGGTAGTACGCGAGGTCACCCGAGATGTAGGCGGGCTGACCGTCGCTCTTGACCACGACGCGGTCCTTGTCGTCACCGTAGGTCGTCGTGCGCAGCCACAGCGCCCCGTCCTTCTCGAACATCTGGCCCTGCTCGCGCAGCCGGTCGATGGCCCGCTGGACGGCACCGGACTCGTGCAGCGTGTTCTCGTGGAAGTACACGTCGAAGTCGACACCGAAGTCGTGCAGGCTCGCCTTGATCTCGGCGAACATCAGCTCGACGCCGTGCTCGCGGAACACCTCCTGCGGATCGCTGCCGGTGAGTGCGTCCGGCGCCAGGGCGAGGACCTCGTCGGCGATCTCCTGGACGTACGCGCCCCCGTACCCGTCCTCGGGCGGGTCCTCACCGCGCGCTCGGGCCAGCAGCGACCGGGCGAACCGGTCGATCTGCGCCCCGTGGTCGTTGAAGTAGTACTCACGGGTGACGTCCGCGCCCTGCGCCGCGAGGATGCGCGCCAGCGAGTCACCGACCGCCGCCCACCGCACCCCGCCGAGGTGGATCGGCCCCGTGGGGTTGGCGGACACGAACTCCAGGTTGACCCGCTCGCCGGCGGCGGTCCGCCCGTCGCCGTACGACGAGCCCAGCTCGACGATCGTGCGTGCGAGCTCACCGGCCGACGCGACGTCCAGCGTGATGTTGACGAACCCCGGCCCGGCCACGTCGGCGCGCTGCACCCCCGCGACCTGGCTCAGGAGCCCGGCGAGCACCGTGGCGACCTCGCGCGGCGGTCGGCCGGCCGGCTTCGCGAGCTGCAGCGCGATGCTCGTCGCCCAGTCGCCGTGCTCGCGGCTGCGGGGACGCTCGACCCGCACCTCCTCGGGCACCGACGCGGCGTCCAGGCTCAGTCGACCGCTCGTCGCGGCGTCGACGAGGCAGGCGCGGATCGCGGTCGAGAGCTGCTCGGGGGTCACGACCTCAAGGCTACCGGCGCCCCGCGACCGCCCCGCAGGGTCATCGCGGCGGCTGAAGGGACCCGTGCAGAGTGCACCTCGTGGCGAAGGTGCGGTCAGGACGTCCGTGGAACCGCACCCTGTGGCGAAGGTGCGGACTGGGGTGTCAGGGGTGGCGCACGCGGCCGCTGGCGGCGAGGACGCTGACGATCGCGATCAGCTCATCCGGGTCGAACGGCTTGGCGATGAAGGCGTCGACGCTGGCCTGCTCGGCCTGGGCGCGGTGGTGGCCCTGCACCGACGCCGTCACCATCACCACCGGCAGGTGCTCCAGCTCGGGGTCGGCGCGGATCATCGCCACGGTCCACCAGCCGTCGCGGCGGGGCATCAGGGCGTCGACGGTGATGACGTCGGGCAGCGCCACCGCGTCGTCCTGCAGGATCTCGAGGGCCTCCTGCCCGTCCCGGGCCTCGACGACGTCGTAGCCCTCGAGCTCGAGGTTGACGACGATCAGCGAGCGCACCGAGTCGGTGTCGTCGCACACGAGCACCTTCGGCGCGGCCAGGGAGGACACCGGCCGCCGCCGACGGGCACCGCCCGGTGACGTCATCCCGCCATCGTAGACGGCGGCAATTGTCCGATCAGCGCCAGAATCGACCCCTTCCGCCCCGCCCCCCGCTTCCTCCGTGGGACCGGCGTTCCTCCCCAGGAACGGCGTCGCGGGGCCCTTTGGTGGCCGGCAGCACCGGTTGGAGGGAGAAACGACGGTGCGGGGGAGGAAGGGTGTGAGGTGGGTGCCCCCGGCAGGATTCGAACCTGCGCCTTCGCCTCCGGAGGGCGACGCTCTATCCCCTGAGCTACGGGGGCTCGGGACCGCCGAGGTTACCAGCCTGACGAGGG
>JAYTSH010000108.1:0-8576 GCA_043745755.1 Cellulomonas sp.
GGCCGAGTGGTAGAAGTTCCGCTGGCCGAACCGGCACGGACGCCCGCCCAGGCACTCCTTGTAGACCTGGATCGTGGCGCCCATGCCACGCAGCGCGTCAGTGAACCCGAACCGGTTCTCGTAGACGGTCTCGTGGACGATCGACAGCCCCTTGGCCTGGGTCAGGGCGACGACGAGGGGCTGCTGCCAGTCGGTCATGAAGCCGGGGTGGACGTCGGTCTCAAGGACGATCGACCTGAGGTCGCCGCCGGGGTGGAAGAAGCGGATGCCGTCGTCGTCCACGGTGAACTCGCCGCCGACCTTGCGGAAGGTGTTGAGGAAGGCCGTCATCTCGGGTTGCGTGGCGCCGCGCACGTAGATGTCGCCGCGCGTGGCGAGCGCTGCGGAGGCCCACGAGGCGGCCTCGATGCGGTCCGAGAGCGCGGTGTGCTGGAAGCCGATGAGCCGGTCGACTCCCTCGATCCGGATCACGCGGTCGGTGTCGACCGAGATGATCGCGCCCATCTTCTGCAGGACGTTGATGAGGTCCATGATCTCGGGCTCGATCGCGGCGTTCGACAGCTCGGTGATGCCCTCGGCGCGCACGGCCGTGAGCAGCAGCTGCTCGGTCGCGCCGACGCTGGGGTACGGCAGCGCGATCTTGGTGCCCTGCAGACGGCGCGGCGCCTGCAGGTGGATGCCGCCCTCGCGCTTCTCCACGACGGCGCCGAACTGCCGGAGGATGTCGAGGTGGAAGTTGATCGGCCGGTCGCCGATGCGGCAACCGCCGAGGTCCGGGATGAACGCCTCGCCGAGCCGGTGCAGCAGCGGGCCGCAGAACAGGATGGGGATGCGGCTCGACCCGGCGTGCGCGTCGATGTCGGCGACGTGCGCGGACTCGACGTTCGAGGGGTCGAGGTGCAGCGTGCCCGCCCCGTCGTCGACCTGAACATTGACGCCGTGCAGCTCGAGCAGGCCGGTCACGACGGCGACGTCCTTGATCTGCGGGACGTTGCGCAGGACGCTCGGACCCTCCCCGAGGAGTGCAGCCACCATGGCCTTCGACACGAAGTTCTTGGCGCCGCGGACGGTGATCTCCCCGGACAGGGGGTTGCCACCGTTGACGTAGAGGAGGTCGCTCATGAGTCCATCGTCGCTCACCGAGGCGGTTGCTTGATACCGGATCGCCGTCAGGCGTGCGCGTCGTGCGAAACCTTCACACGACGACGATCCGGTCCGGGACGTCAGGACGTGCGGGTCGTTCCGAGCTCGACCGGTGCACCGGCAGGTCGGGCGGCTTTGATCTCGACCGACGGAAGGTGCTTGGCCGGAAGGGTCAGGGGACGCCAGGGGTCGCGCGTCGCCTCGAACGCGGTGATCTCGGGCTCGTGCTGCAGCGTGAGGCCGATGTCGTCGAGGCCTTCGAGCAGTCGCCATCGCGTGTAGTCGTCGATGTGGAACGACGCGACGACGTCGTCGCACGTGACCGTGCGGCTCACGAGGTCGACCGTCACCTCGGTGCCCGGGCGGGTCTCGAGGACCTTCCAGATGAGCTCGATGTCCTCCTGCGCGACCTGCGCGGCCAGCAGGCCCTGCTTACCGGAGTTGCCGCGGAAGATGTCGGCGAAGCGGGCCGAGATCACGACGCGGAAGCCGTAGTCCTTGAGCGCCCAGACGGCGTGCTCGCGCGACGAGCCGGTGCCGAAGTCCGGGCCCGCGACGAGCACGGAGCCGGCAGCGTAGGCAGGCTGGTTGAGGACGAACTCGGGGTCACCGCGCCAGGCGGCGAACAGCGCGTCCTCGAAGCCCGTCCGCGTGACGCGCTTGAGGTAGACGGCCGGGATGATCTGGTCGGTGTCGACGTTGCCGCGGCGCAGCGGGACCCCGACGCCGGTGTGCTGGCTGAACTTCTCCATGGTCGTTCTCGCTTCCGGTGGCGGGGGCTCAGGCGGTCTGCAGGTCGGTCAGTGGCGAGCCGTCGGGCGCGACGACGTGCGGCCCGAGGTCCGCGACCGACGACAGCGTCCCGCGGATCGCGGTCGCGGCCGCGACGAGCGGCGACACGAGGTGCGTGCGCCCACCTTTGCCCTGGCGACCCTCGAAGTTGCGGTTGGAGGTCGAGGCGCTGCGCTCCCCCGGTGCGAGCTGGTCCGGGTTCATGCCCAGGCACATCGAGCAGCCGGCGTTGCGCCACTCGGCCCCGAAGTCGAGGAAGATCTTGTCGAGCCCCTCGGCCTCGGCCTGCAGGCGGACGCGGGCCGACGCCGGCACCACGAGGACGCGCACCGACTCCGCCTTGGTGCGGCCCTTGACGAGCTTGGCGACGGAGCGAAGGTCCTCGATCCGCCCGTTGGTGCACGAGCCGATGAAGACCGTGTCGACCGCGATGTCGCGCAGGGGAGCGCCCGGGGTCAGGCCCATGTACTCGATCGCGCGCTCGGCGGACTGACGCTCGTTCTCGTCGGCGATCTCCGCCGGGACGGGCACCCGACCTGACAGCGGCAGGCCCTGACCCGGGTTGGTGCCCCACGTGACGAACGGCTCGAGGTCGGCCGCGTGCAGCACGACCTCGGTGTCGAACGTCGCATCGTCGTCTGAGCGGAGCGTCCGCCAGTACTCGACGGCGGCGTCCCAGTCGACGCCCTCGGGCGCATGCGGGCGGCCCTTGAGGTAGGCGAACGTCGTCTCGTCGGGCGCGATCATCCCGGCGCGGGCGCCGGCCTCGATCGACATGTTGCACACCGTCATGCGGGCTTCCATGGACAGCGCCCGGATGGCCTCGCCGCGGTACTCGAGCACGTAGCCCTGACCGCCGCCGGTCCCGATCTTGGCGATGATCGCCAGGATGACGTCCTTCGACGTCGCACCCGCGGGCAGCTCGCCGTCCACGGTGACCGCCATGGTCTTGAAGGGCACGAGCGGGAGCGTCTGGGTCGCGAGCACGTGCTCGACCTCGCTCGTGCCGATCCCGAACGCGAGCGCGCCGAACGCGCCGTGCGTCGAGGTGTGCGAGTCGCCGCAGACGACCGTCAGGCCCGGCATCGTCAGGCCGAGCTGGGGACCGACCTGGTGCACGATGCCCTGGTCCGCATCGCCGAGCGAGTGGATCCGGACGCCGAACTCCGCGGCGTTGTTTCGCAGCGTCTGGATCTGCGTGCGGCTCGTGACGTCGGCGATCGGCAGGTCGATGTCGAGCGTCGGCGTGTTGTGGTCCTCGGTCGCCAGCGTCAGGTCAGGGCGGCGCACCGTGCGGCCCGCGAGCCGCAGGCCCTCGAACGCCTGGGGGCTCGTGACCTCGTGCACGAGGTGGAGGTCGATGTAGAGCAGGTCGGGCGCGCCGTCGGTGCCGCGCCGCACGATGTGGTTCTCCCACACCTTCTCTGCCAACGTGCCTGCCATGTCTGTGGTCCTCTCGAGTCGCCCGGTCGGGTGTCGACGGGCAAGAGCTTGCCGGATGCACTTGCGTCTCAGCCTGCGAGACGTCAGTATCGACCTATGGACAACTCTAGCGGAGTCGGCGTGCTCGACAAGGCGGCATCCGTGCTCAGTGCTCTCGAGGCCGGACCGGCGACGCTCGCGCAGCTCGTCACCGCCACCCATCTTGCTCGCCCGACGGCCCACCGACTCGCCGTCGCGCTCGAGCACCACCGCCTCGTGGCCCGCGACATGCAGGGCCGGTTCGTCCTCGGACCGCGCCTCTCCGAGCTCTCGACGGCCGCCGGCGAGGACCGTCTGCTCGCCGCCGCGGGGCCCGTCCTCGCGGCCCTGCGCGACCACACAGGCGAGAGCGCACAGCTGTACCGCCGGCAGGGCGACATGCGCATCTGCGTCGCCGCAGCCGAACGCCCGGTCGGCCTGCGCGACTCGATCCCGGTCGGTGCCACCCTGACCATGCAGGCGGGCTCGGCCGCGCAGATCCTGCTCGCGTGGGAGGAGCCGGACCGGCTCCACCGTGGGCTCCAGGGGGCGAAGTTCACCGCGACGATCCTGTCGGGGGTTCGCCGCCGCGGGTGGGCGCAGTCGGTGTCTGAGCGCGAGGTGGGCGTGGCCTCGGTGTCCGCGCCCGTTCGTGGGCCGTCGGGTCGCATCGTCGCCGCCGTCTCGATCTCGGGGCCGCTCGAGCGCCTGTCGCGTCAGCCCGGCCGGTTGCACGCAGGAGCGGTCATGTCCGCGGCCAACCGGTTGACAGAGGTGCTGCGCCGATCGGGTGAATGATCGGGGCGCCCCTCGGGGGACAGTTGCACGGGGCAACCGCGCGGCGCGGGGGCGAGAGAGCGCAGCAGAGAGGCCCGGTCACCGTGAGGCGCCCGGGCCTTGCTCGTACCCCCGACCGGATTCGAACCGGCGCTACCGCCGTGAGAGGGCGGCGTGCTAGGCCGCTACACAACGGGGGCCTGTCCTGCCTTGATCCTGCAACCTATGAGTCGCCTCGCGGGTTGCCGGGTGATGAGCCTACCGGATCTCCGGGGCATCTACACCGCTGGGGTACCAGGACTCGAACCTAGACTAACTGAACCAGAATCAGTCGTGCTGCCAATTACACCATACCCCATGGGGTATAACTCCCGGAGCCGCGCGAGCCAGCGGACACCTGCGTGACCATCCGATTCGGCAACGTCAACCGGACGTCGTACCGCGGGGGAACACTACCCGACTGCACGGTCGCCGCCAAACCACGACTTCCCCTGCACACCCCCGGACGGAACCGCGCGTCGACCCACCGAGCCGTCGGGTCAGACCCCGACGACCTCCGCCAGCTCCGTGAGCGATCGCACGACGACGACCCCGGGCGCGTGCTCGTGCGCGGCGGGCAGGCCGTTGCGGCGCCCGCCGGGCCGGTCGATCCACACCCCCACGAGCCCGGCGTCGCGGGCCGCCCAGGCGTCGACGTCGAGCTCGTCACCGACGTAGGCGGTGCGCGCGGGCGCGGTGCCGAGCAACCGGCACGCCTCGACGAACACGCGCGGGTCGGGCTTGCCGACGCCGAGCGTGTCGACCCCGACGAGCATCGGCACACGGTCGACGAGCCCGACCCGGGCGAGCTTGCGCGTCTGGTAGGCGACCGACGCGTTGGACAGCGCGCCGATCACGATGCCTGCGGCCAGGAGCCGGTCAACCGCCGACGACGCGTCGTCGTGCGGCGCCCAGGCCCCCACGAACCGCTCCTCGAACAGCGAGTTCCACGCGTCGTACCCGGCGTCGTCGAGCTCGGGCCCGCCGAACGCCGAGTGCAGCGCGTTCGCACGCGACATCCGCTGCACCCGGTAGGACTCGTCCCCGCGCGTGTACGCGCTGTAGTGACCCTCCACGTCCGCCCGCCAGTGCGCGAGGACGTCGAGGTCGCGCTCGGGACCGACGTCCGGCAGGTAACGACGCGCTACGGCCGCGAGCGCATGGGCGAACGCACTTCGCGTGTCGACGAGCGTGTCGTCGATGTCGAACAGCACACCGTCGACCTTCATGCGGTCGGCCGTCATGCGGTCACAGCGTTCCGCGCAGCGCAGAGATCCTGGCCAGCGTCGAGACCTTGCCGAGGATCTCCATCGACTCGAACAGCGGGGGCGAGACCCGGCGGCCCGTGAGCGCCGTGCGCAGCGGGGTGTAGGCGACGCGCGGCTTGATGCCGAGCCCGTCGACCAGCGCGGCCTGCAGGGCCTCCTGTGTCGCCTGGGTCGTGAAGCCGTCGAGCGGGACCTCCCCGAGTGCCGCCGTTGCCACGTCGAGCACCGTGGGAGCCTCCTCGCGCAGGGCGGCGCGCGCGTCGTCCTCGACCGCGACCGCATCATCGGCCACGAACAGGAACCCCAGCATCCCGACGGCCTCGCCGAGGAGCGTCATGCGCTCCTGGACGAGCGGGGCAGCCGCTGTGAGCAGTGCGCGATGCTCGGGCGACAGGTCCGCGAACGATCCCGCGGGCACGAGGCCCGCCGTGTGCAGGTAGGGCACGAGCCGTCCGCGGAAGTCCTCCGCTCCGAGCAGCCGCACGTGGGCGGCGTTGATCGCCTCGGCCTTCTTGAGGTCGAAACGGGCCGGGCTGGGGTTGACGTCCTTGATGTCGAACGCCGCCACAAGCTCGGTGACCGTGAAGATGTCGCGGTCGGGCGCGATGGACCAGCCGAGCAGGGACAGGTAGTTGAGCAGCCCTTCCGGGGTGAAGCCCCGCTCGCGGTGCAGGAACAGGTTGGACTGCGGGTCGCGCTTGGACAGCTTCTTGTTGCCCTCGCCCATGACGTACGGGAGGTGGCCGAACGCGGGCATGACGCTCGCGACGCCGAGCTCGAGGAGCGCGCGGTACAGCACGACCTGCCGCGGCGTCGAAGACAGCAGGTCCTCGCCGCGCAGGACGTGCGTGATACCCATGAGCGCGTCGTCGATCGGGTTGACCAGCGTGTACAGCGGGTGGCCGTTGCCGCGCACGATGACGTAGTCAGGGACTGACCCGGCCTTGAAGGTCACGTCTCCGCGAACGAGATCGGTGAAGGTCACGTCCTCGTCGGGCATCCGGAGGCGCAGCACGGGCTCGCGCCCCTGCGCCCGGAACGCCGCCTTCTGCTCGTCGGTCAGCGCTCGGTCGAGACCGTCGTAGCCAAGCTTCGGGTCACGACCCGCCGCGAGGTGACGCCGCTCGACCTCCTCGGCCGTGGAGTACGACTCGTACGCGAACCCGCCCTCGAGGAGCCGGCGCGCGACGTCACGGTAGATGTCCATCCGCTGGGACTGCCGGTACGGCTCGTGCGGTCCGCCGACCTCGACGCCCTCGTCCCAGTCGAGGCCGAGCCACCGCAGCGCGTCGAGCAGCTGCTGGTAGCTCTCCTCGGAGTCCCGCGCAGGGTCGGTGTCCTCGATCCGGAACACGAAGGTCCCGCCGACGTGGCGCGCGTACGCCCAGTTGAACAGCGCGGTCCGGATGAGCCCGACGTGCGGGGTCCCGGTCGGCGAGGGGCAGAAACGAACGCGGGTCGCGTACCCGGCAGCAGCATCGGTCACGTTCCCCACCCTAACGGCGCGCCGCAGGCACCTCCTCGCCCGTCGGTGCGAGCCCGAGGTCAAGGATGGACGCCTGCGCCCCTCAGCGGCGCAGGACCGGGTTGCGCAGGACCCCGATGTCCTCGACCTCGACCTCGACGATGTCGCGGTCCACGATCGGCCCGACGCCCGCCGGGGTCCCCGTCAGGATGACGTCGCCCGGGAGCAGGGTGAACACCTCAGAGATGTACGAGACGAGGTACGCGACGTCGAAGATCAGCTGCGAGGTGCGCCCGTCCTGTCGCGGCTGCCCGTTGACCCGGGACCGCACGGCGAGGTCCGAGACGTCGAGGCCGGGCACGATCCACGGACCGATGGGGCACGACGTGTCGAAGCCCTTGGCGCGCGTCCACTGCGGTTCGGCGCGCTGGGCGTCGCGCGCGGTCACGTCGTTGGCGACGGTGTAGCCGAACACGTGGTCGAGCGCCCGTGCCTCTGTCACGTTCTTGGTGACCCTGCCGATCACGACCGCGAGCTCGGCCTCGTGCTCGACCTCCTCGGTCCACGCGGGCAGGACGATCGGGTCGTCAGGCCCGATCACCGACGTGTTCGGCTTGAGGAACAGCAGGGGCACGACCGGCAGGGCGTGGCCCGTCTCGGCCGCGTGCGCGGCGTAGTTACGCCCGACACCGATGATCTTCGAGCGCGGGATGACCGGGGCGAGCAGGCGGACCGCGTCGTCGGACAGCGGGACCCGCTCACCCGTCGGCTGGATCGTGGGGTAGATCGGGTCGCCGGTGATGACGACGAGCTCCTCCGCGCCGGGCGCGCCCTCGACGAGGGCGTAGCGGGGGTCGTCTCCGGTCGTGAATCTCGCGATGCGCACCCGGCAACCCTAATCGTCAGACGCGCGCGAGCACCTCGCCGTGCAGGATCGCGAACCAGCCGTCCTCGGCCCGGCCCCACTCCCGCCACGCGTCAGCGAGGTGCTCGAGCGCGACGTCGTCGGCCAGGCCGTACTCGATCGCCTGCGCCGCGAAGTGGGAGGCCACGGCGCGGTCGGCCCACAGCTCGGACCACCACTGGCGATCCTCGGGCGTCGCGTAGCACCACACGCCGGCGCCGGGCTGGATGCCGGCCGGGTCGAACCCGGCCTCGCGGACCCAGCCGAGCAGGCGACGCCCCGCATCGCACTCGGCATGGTTGGCCTGCGTCACCTCGCGGTAGAGCGCGAGCCACTCGTCGAGGCCGGCGTTCGGCGGGTACCACGTCATCGCGGTGTAGTCGGAGTCGCGGACCGCGACGAGACCGCCGGGGCGCGCGACCCGCTTCATCTCCCGCAGCCCGGCGACCGGGTTGCGCAGGTGCTGCAGCACCTGGTGGGCGTGGACGACGTCGAAGCTCGCGTCCTCGTACGGCAGCGCGTACAGGTCGCCGACCTCGAAGGACACGTTCAGGGCGCCGGACTCGAGCGCCGCCTCGCGGGCCGCCTCGATGACCCGCTCGGAGCGGTCGAGACCGATGGCCTCGCCCGGCAGCACGCGCGCCGCGAGGTCGATCGTGATCGTTCCCGGTCCGCACCCGACGTCGAGCAGCCGGGCCCCCGGCGCGAGCGCGGGGAGCAGGTAGGC
>JAYTSH010000109.1:0-4497 GCA_043745755.1 Cellulomonas sp.
GCGAGCACCTCGCGCGCGCGCGAACGCGCCCAGCTCTCGGCCGCGAGCACGTCCCCGAGCGTCAGACTCCCGCCGTCACCTGACGCCCGAACCCCGTCGTGCTCGAGAAGGACGCGCTCGACCGTGTCGACGATGTCGAGGAAGCCGATGCGCCCAGCCAGGAACGCGGCCACGCACTCCTCGTTCGCAGCGTTGTAGACCGCCGGGTGCGTCGCCGAGGCGTTCACGGCGTGGCGCGCGAGCCCGACCGCCCGGAACGTCTCCTCGTCGAGCGGCTCGAACGTCCACGCGGTGGCGCTCGTCCAGTCGCACCCCGGGGCGACCTCGGGAAGCCGATCGGGCCACGACAACCCGAGCGCGATCGGCAGGCGCATGTCGGGCGGTGACGCCTGAGCGATCGTCGCGCCGTCGACGAACTCGACCATCGAGTGCACCACGGACTGCGGGTGCACCACGACGGTGATGTCCTCGACCGGGACGTCGAAGAGCAGGTGCGCCTCGATGAGCTCGAGCCCCTTGTTCATGAGGGTCGCGGAGTTGACGGTGACGACCGGCCCCATCGACCAGGTCGGGTGCGCGAGCGCCTGCTCCGGACGCACGCTCTTCACGTCGTCGCGCGACCAGCCACGGAACGGCCCGCCTGACGCGGTCAGGATGAGGCGGCGCACCTCGCTGCGCCGACCCGAGCGCAGCGACTGGGCGATCGCCGAGTGCTCGGAGTCCACCGGGACGATCTGGTCTGGTCGTTGCTGTGCGCCCTTGACCAGCCGGCCACCGACGACGAGCGACTCCTTGTTCGCGAGCGCGAGCGTGCTGCCTGCCTCGAGCGCCGCAAGGGTCGGACCGAGCCCGACCGAGCCGGTGATCCCGTTGAGGACCACGTCGACCTCGCGACCGGCGAGCTCGGTGGCGGCCTGCGGGCCGGCGAGCAGCTCGACGCCGACCTGCCGCAGCCCGGCAGCTGCGCTCGCGCGGGCGATCTCGGCGAACACGGCGGGCGCGGCACCGGCGTCGGCCACGGCGACCGTCTGCACCGCGAGCGCGACGGCCTGCCGGGCGATCGCGACGGGGTCGGCGCCGCCCGCGCTGATCCCCACGACGGTGAAGCGCTCGGGGTGTCGGCCGATCACGTCGATCGCCTGCGTGCCGATCGACCCGGTCGACCCGAGCAGGATGACGCTGCGTTGGTTCACCGGCCTATCATCCCCCGAGCCCCCGTGCGAGACTCCCGACATGGGTGCGCCGCACGCGGCTGCGCAGCCCAGGTCGACGTCGAACTCGAGGCACGTCCCGTGGGGAGAACCCGATGATCCATGCTCGTGGCTTGGCACGCACCTACCACTCACGACGCGGGGACGTCGATGCCGTTCGCGGCGTCGACCTCGACGTCGCGGCCGGCGAGATCGTCGGCTTCCTCGGCCCGAACGGGGCCGGCAAGACCACCACGCTGCGCATGCTCACGACCCTGCTCGCCCCGACCCGGGGCGAAGCGACCGTGGCGGGCATCGACCTGCGCCGCGACCCCGGTGGCGTCCGCCGACGCATCGGCTACGTCGCCCAGTCCGGGTCCACGTCAGGCGCCGCACGCGCCGGCGAGGAGGTCATCGACCACGCGCTCCTCTACGGCGTCCCCAGGTCCGAGGCGGCCGCCCGCGGTCGCGAGCTGTTCGGCCAGCTCGAGCTCGACGGTCTGTGGGACCGCAAGTGCTCCACGCTGTCAGGCGGTCAGCGACGACGGCTCGACATCGCGATGGGCCTCGTCCACATCCCCGAGCTCGTGTTCCTCGACGAGCCGACGACCGGGCTCGACCCGCAGGCGCGCGCCAACCTGTGGGTGCACGTCCGGGCACTGCGTGACGACCGCGGCAGCACCGTGTTCCTGACGACGCACTACCTCGAGGAGGCGGACGCGCTGTGCGACCGGATCCTCGTCATCGACCACGGTTCGATCGTCGCCGAGGGCACGCCTGAGGAGCTCAAGCAGCGGGTGAGCGGCGACGCGGTCGTCCTGACGGCGACCCGGCCTGACGACGTCGCGCGCCTCGTGGCGATCGCCGGCGCGCTGCCAGGCGCGGAGGCGCCGACCGTCGAGGGGACAGTGGTCGAGGTGCGCGTGCCCGCGGGTCGCACGCTGCTCGCCGGGCTGCTCCGGGCGCTCGACGCCGACGGGATCGACCTCGCCGGGGTCGAGCTGCGCCGGCCGACCCTCGACGACGTCTTCCTCACCCTGACCGGAAGGTCGCTGCGTGACGGGGAGCCAACCGGCGGTCCCGCCGATCGAACGGCGACCTCGGACGGAGCGGCAGCATGACGGCCACGACGGGGCCCATGGTCCTCGAACCAGGCGGGCGCCCGCCGGTCCGTGACCCCGGGCCTGCTCGCAGCACGTTCGTCCATGACACCCTCGTGGTGTTCCGTCGAGCGATGCGCATCTCCTTGCGCAACCCGGTCTGGTCGATCATGGGGCTGCTCCAGCCGGTCCTCTACCTCAGTCTCTTCGGACCGCTCCTCGAGCCGCTGGCTCCGGCGCTCGGTGCGGCCAACGCCTACCAGCTGTTCGTCCCCGGGCTCCTCGTCCAGCTCGGCATGTTCGGAGCGTTGTTCGTCGGCTTCGGACTCATCGCCGAGTGGCGCGACGGCGTCATCGAGTCGGAGCGGGTCACGCCTGCCCCTCGTTCGGCGCTCGTGCTCGGTCGTGTCCTGCGTGACGTCCTGGTGATCCTCGTCCAGGGCGTGGTGCTCGTCGCGACGGCATTCCTGTTCGGTCTGGACGCACCGCTCGGCGGGATCGCGCTGGGCATCGTCTCCGCGGCCCTGCTGGGAGCCGCGTTCGCCTCGCTGTCCTACGCGGTTGCCCTGACGCTGAAGAGCGAGGACGCGCTCGCACCGTTGCTGAACGGGATCGCGCTGCCGCTCCTGCTGCTGTCCGGGATCCTGCTGCCGATCACTGCCGCGTCAGCGCCCTCGTGGCTCAACCACCTGTCGGACGTGAACCCGCTCAAGCACATCGTCAGCGGCATCCGGGCGGAGTTCGCGGGCGACATCACGAGCTCGACCGCGCTCTGGGGGTACGGGCTGACTGTGGTCCTGGTCGGACTCGGCCTGTGGTTCGGCACGCGCACGTTCCGCAACGAGGACGGCTGAGGTGCCGCCGCGCAGCGCACACCGCGGGCTCGCTCCCCCGGCTCACTCTGCGCCGAGCAGCACCTCGACCGCGCGATCGAAGAAAGCATCCACCGAGCCCTCGGCATAGCCGGCGCGACCGTTGCGCCGACGGAACATCGCTGCCCGGACCTCCTGGGCCGTGAGCGGCGCACCGCGGTCGAAGTACGCGACCAGCCGACGGCACAGCGCGTCGACGTCGGCCGGCTCGTAGCCGGGCTTGCGCGCGTGGGCCGGGGCGAAGCGCTCGCCGTCCGGCCGCGTCAGGCGCGTGTACAGCGTGCGGGCCTGCTCGGCGAGCCGGGCCATCCAAGCCGCCTGACCCTGCTCCGCCAGGAAGTCGGAGCGAGCGCGCGCCACGAAGGCTGCCTCGAGCCGGTCGAGCGCAGCGTCGACCGCCGACGTCTGGTAGCCGCGCCGCACCACGTCGAATGCGACCGAGCGGACGTCCCGTCCGGACAGAGCACCTGCTGGACCGCTCTCGTAGACCGCGCGCGCGTGCTCGAAGAAGTCGTCGACCTCATCCGGGTCGTAGCCGCTGTGCAGGCCGGAGACCGTTCGGAACATCGTCTCGCTCATCCTTCCTCCTCCGCGGCGAGCTGGCCGCATGCACCGTCGATGTCACTGCCCCGCGTGTCACGGATCGTGGTCGGGATCCCGTGCGCACGCAAGCGTTCCACGAACTCCCGCTCGACAGCCGGATCGCTCGCCGTCCACTTCGAGCCCGGTGTCGGGTTGAGCGGGATCGGGTTGCAGTGCACCCAACCGCGCCCGCGGGCGTTGAGCTTCTCGCCGAGCAGGTCGGCGCGCCACGCGTGGTCGTTGATGTCCCGGATGAGCGCGTACTCGATCGACACGCGCCGGCCGGTCGCCTCGAAGTACCGGTGCGCGGCGTCGAGGGTCGCATCGACGCTCCACCGGGTGTTGATGGGCACGAGCTCGTCGCGAAGCTCGTCGTCGGGAGCGTGCATCGAGACCGCGAGGGTCACCGGGATGCCTTCCTTGATGAGCTTGTCGATCGCCGGGACGAGCCCGACCGTCGAGATGACGATGTTGCGCGCCGACATCCCGAACCCGTCGGGCGGGGGGGCGACGAGGCGGCGGACTGTGTCGATGACCGTCTTGTAGTTCGCGAGCGGCTCACCCATGCCCATGAACACGACGTTCGTCAGGCGGGTCGGGCCGCCCGGCAGCTCGCCGTCCGCGAGAGACCTGCCCGCCGAGCGCACCTGCTCAACGATCTCGGCGGTCGACAGGTTGCGGGTCAGGCCGAGCTGGCCGGTCGCGCAGAACGGGCACGCCATGCCGCACCCGGCCTGGCTCGACACGCACAGG
>JAYTSH010000110.1:0-1619 GCA_043745755.1 Cellulomonas sp.
CGTGTTCGAGCCGTGGGTCCGGGACTACCTGACGGAGCGCGGCATCCTCGGGACCTCGATCCTCTGGTTCGAGAAGGACCAGAACGGCCGACCGCTGGCGCCCGAGCACTACCGACGCCTCGCCCTGGCGAGCGTCACGACCCACGACCTGCCGCCGACGGCGGGCTACCTCGCGGAGGAGCACGTCACACTGCGTGAGCGCCTCGGCCTGCTGACTGAATCGGTCGCCCAGGTGCGGGCCGAGGCGCGGGCCGAGCGCGAGGAGATGGTCGCGGTTCTGCGCGGCCGTGGCCTCGTCGGCGCCGACCCGTCGGAGCGCGAGCTCGTCGAGGCGTTGCACCGGCTGATCCTCGCGACGCCCGCTGCGCTGATCGGCGTCTCGCTCGCCGACGCTGTCGGGGAGAGGCGAGCGCAGAACCAGCCGGGCACCGACCAGGAGTACCCGAACTGGAAGGTCCCGCTCGCGAACGGGGCCGGTCAGGTGGTTCTCATCGAGGATCTGTTCTCGAACCCGCGTCTGCGCTCGCTCGCGGCGACCCTGAACCGGGGCTGACGACGCCCCGCTGACTACCCCACGACGGCCTGTGCCCGGCCCCAAGCACGGGCACGGCGAGATGTGCGCTCAGGGGCGGCGGCGGTCCGCATCCTGGGCGGCGAGCGTGCGCCGGACCCCGTCGCGGCTCTCGATGATGAGGCGTCGCAGGGCGGCAGCGGCATCGGGGTGCGTCGCGAGCCAGTCGTCCGTCGCGCCGAGGACGTCGACGCTCGGGTCGCCTGCCAGGTCGGTCGGGTACAGACCCAGCACGATGTTCTGTGCCATCTCGTTCGTCCGCGACTCCCACACCGACTCCAGGGCGTCGAAGTAGGGCGCGACGTAGGGCACGAGCAGCGAACGGTCGTGCACCCTGCCGAGCCCGCCGATCGTGGCGGCTTGGATCGCGTTCGCCAGCTCGTCGTGCTCGACCGCAGCGGCCCAGGCCGCAGCCTTCGCTTCGGGGGTCGGGACGGCCGCGCGGGCGGCCGCGGCAGCCCGTTGGCCGGTGGCCGTCGGGTCGCTCGTGAGCTGGTCGGCGATGCTGGCCTCGTCGGCCCGGCCGCCCGTGGCGAGCGACGTGAGCAGCTCCCAGCGCAGGTCGGTGTCGATGGTCAGGCCGTCGAGCGTGCGCGTGCCGTCGAGGATCGCTGCGACGACGTCGAGGTGGGCGGGTGTCGACGCGCGTCCCGCGAACGCCTTGAGGAGCTGGAGCTGCGTGTCGGAACCCGCGGTCGCAGCAGTGGCGAGCTCGAGCAGGCGATCGGTTGCGGCGACGTCGGTCGCCTCGCGGTGCTCGGGCGCGACGTACAGGTCGATCGCGGTGCTCAGCTGACGCAGCAGCACCTGCACGACCGATGAGTCCGACTCGTGGCCGATGTTGCGCAGCACGAGGTCGACGAACGCGCGCGCGGGCGTCTCGGCGTCGCGGGCAGCGTCCCAGACGGCGGTCCACACGAGCGTGCGCGGCAGCGAGTCGGTGAACGACCCCAGGTGTGCGGTCGCGGTCGCGAGCGAGACGTCGTCGAGACGCATCTTGGCGTAGGCGAGGTCGTCGTCGTTGACAAGGACGATGTCCGGTCGGCGC
>JAYTSH010000111.1:0-6491 GCA_043745755.1 Cellulomonas sp.
TCGCTCCGGACGGACCCGCGCGTGGACGCGCGTGAGGGCGTCAATGTGCGTTACCTGCAGGCGGGTGACGTGGACCCTGCGCCCGGGCTCGTCGTCGTCGACCTCTCCTTCATCTCGCTGCCGCTCGTCCTCCCGTCGCTCGTCGCTGTCGCGGCTCCGGAGGCGGATCTTGTCGTGATGGTGAAGCCCCAGTTCGAGGTGGGCCGCGAGCGACTCGGGTCGGGCGGCGTGGTGCGCGACGCGCGCCTGCGAGCCGAGGCGGTCCTGAGGGTCGCCCACGCTGCGATCAGTCTCGGACTGGTCGTGGCGGGCGTCGTCGCGAGCCCGCTGCCGGGGCCGAGCGGGAACATCGAGTACTTCCTGTGGCTGCATCGCGGGGTCACGACCGACTCCGAGGAGATGCTGCAGTCCCGCATCGAGGCTGTCGTCCTGAGCACAGAAGGGGGCTCATCATGAGTCGACGCGTGCTCGTGGTGACCCACAGCGGACGCGACGAGGCGGTCGCAGCCACGGCAGAGGCGGTCAAGGCGCTCGACGGTGCCGGGTTCACGCCGGTGCTCGCCACCGACGACAGTCGAGCCGACAACGTCGGAGAGCTCGAGCTGGCCATCGTGCTCGGAGGTGACGGCACGATCCTGCGGGCCGCCGAGCTGACGCGAGGGCTCGGTGTGCCGCTCCTGGGCGTCAACCTGGGCCATGTCGGCTTCCTGGCGGAGAGCGAGCGTGAGGATATCGGCGAGGCCGTGCAGCGCCTCGCCGACGGGGACTACCAGGTCGAGGAGCGCGGAACTCTCGACGTCCGGGTCCTGCTGCCCGGTGCCGACACCGCCGTGGTCGGTTGGGCACTCAACGAGGTCACGCTCGAGAAGGGGGATGCGGCGCGCATGGTCGAGGTCGCTCTCGAGGTTGACGGGCGACCACTGTCGACGTTCGGGTGCGACGGGATCGTCGTGGCCACGTCCACGGGCTCGACTGCGCACGCATTCTCGGCAGGTGGACCCGTCGTCTGGCCGGATGTCGACGGGATGATCCTTGTGCCGGTCGCGGCGCATGCCCTGTTCGCACGCCCGCTGGTGGTCGGGCCGTCGAGCGTCCTGGCTCTTGAGGTCGTGGCGCGGTCTCCCGCGCACGGCGTGCTGATCTGTGACGGACGTCGCCGGGTCGATGTGCCGATCGGGTCGCGCGTCGAGGTCCGACGCAGCGACGTGCCGGTGCGCCTCGCTCGGCTCACCCAGGCACCGTTCGCCGATCGGCTGGTGCTCAAGTTCCAGCTGCCCGTGGACGGTTGGCGCGGCCGCGGCGGGTCTTCCGGACGGCTCAACGGGCGCAGCGTCGAGCGGGAGGTCTGAGGTGATCGAGGAGATCCGGATCGAGAACCTGGGCGTCATCGGTCGTGCTCACGTCACGCTTGGTCCTGGCCTGACCGTGCTGACGGGCGAGACGGGCGCGGGCAAGACCATGGTGCTCACCGGGCTCAACCTCCTTCTCGGTGGCAAGGCCGACCCCGCCACGGTCCGGACCGGCGCCGCTGCCGCTGCCGTTGAGGGCAGGGTCGTGGTGCCCGCAGGCTCCCCGGTGCTGGCACGGGCGTCCGAGGCGGGTGCGCAGCTCGACGACGACGGTGGTCTCGTCATCGTGCGGACCGTCGGCGTGGCCACCGCTGACGGTCCTGGACGCTCACGCGCGCACCTCGGCGGTCGGTCGGTGCCCCAGGGCGTGCTGGCCGAGCTCGCCGACGACCTCGTGACGGTCCACGGCCAGGCCGACCAGGCTCGCCTGCGATCACCGTCGCGGCAGCGCGAGGCGCTCGACGCCTTCGCGGGCAGCGCGCACGGCCTTGTCCTGGCCGAGTACAGAGCAGCCTGGACCCGGCGGCAGGCCGTCCTGGCCGAGCTCGCCACCCTCACCGACCGCGCACAGGACCGAGCCCGCGAGGCCGAGCTGTTGCGGCTCGGTATCGCCGACGTCGAGCGGGTCGACCCGCAACCCGGCGAGGACGTCGCCCTGGCCACGGAGATCGAACGGCTGTCATACGCCGAGGACCTGCGCGCGGCGGCGCGCGGCGCGCATGCCGCCCTCGTCGGCGGCGACGGCTCCGACGTGCCGGAAGCCCTTGCTGCGAGCTCCGCCGTCGAGCAGGCCCGCCGGATGCTGGAGCAGGCAGGTGCGCACGACGCGCCGCTGGCGGCACTCGCGACCCGCGTCGCCGAGGCGGGCTACCTTCTGGCAGACGCCGCGATCGAGCTCTCCGGCTACCTGGAGGATCTCGCCGCGGACCCGGTGCGGCTCGAGACGGCACAGCGGCGGCGCGCTGAGCTGACGTCGCTCATGCGTAGCTACGGCGCCGACGTCGCCGAGGTGCTGGCGTGGGCCGACGCCTCGGGACGGCGGCTGCTCAAGCTCGACGGCGGCGACGAGCGGCTGGCTGCGCTGGCCGAAGAGCGCGATGAGCTGACGACACGGATCGACGACGCGGGAGCACGGGTCTCCCTGGCTCGCGCCGCAGCGGCAGAGGTGCTCGGCACCACCGTCTCCGCCGAGCTCACGGGGCTTGCCATGGCGGGGGCGCTTCTGAAGGTCGAGGTCGAGCCTGCCGACGAACCGGGGCCGCACGGCCTCGACCGGATCGAGATGCTTCTCGTCCCGCACGCGGGGGCGCCGGCCAGACCGCTCGGCAAGGGCGCCTCGGGAGGCGAGCTGTCACGCGTGATGCTCGCGATCGAGGTCGCCCTCGCCACGGCTCCCGGCGGCGGCGACCACCGGCCGGGCACGTTCGTGTTCGACGAGGTCGACGCCGGCGTCGGCGGCAAGGCGGCCGTCGAGGTGGGCCGGCGGCTCGCGACGCTCGCCCTCGACTCCCAGGTGCTCGTCGTGACGCATCTCGCCCAGGTCGCCGCGTTCGCCGACCGGCATCTCGTGGTCACCAAGTCGCGGGCGGGTGGGGTCGACGTTGTCACCGAGTCAGACGTGCGCGCCGTCGTGGGACCCGAACGGGTCCGCGAGCTCGCGCGGATGCTGTCCGGCCAGGAGGACTCCGAGGCCGCTCGCATGCACGCGGCTGAGCTCCTCGAGCTCTCCGGCGTGGGACGATGAGCGGCGATGAAGCTTTCCCTGCGCAGACGCGCCTCCGTATCTGACCTGCCCGGAGTTTCCGGACCTGCCCGTGTCGACGCGCGAACGAAGTCGCTGACCAAGCGCTTGGGCGCCGGCGACGTCGCGGTGATCGACCACCTCGATCTGGACCGTGTGTCGGCCGAGGCCCTGGTCGCGTGCAAGCCGATCGCTGTCCTTAACGCGGCTCGATCGACGTCGGGGCGGTACCCGAACCTCGGCCCGGAGATCCTGCTCCACGCCGGGATCCCGCTGATCGACGATCTCGGTCCCGATGTCATGACGATCCTCGAGTCCCACGTCGTGCGGATCGACGACGGCGCCGTGTACGACGGCGAGAAACTCGTCGCGGAGGGGGTCGTCCAGACCGCCGATACCGTCGGCGCCAACTTGGAGGCTGCGCGCGAGGGTCTGTCGGTGCAGCTCGAGTCCTTCGCGGCGAACACGATGGACTACCTGCGTCGCGAACGTGACCTGCTCCTCGACGGCGTCGGCGTGCCCGACATCACCACGCGGATCGACGGTCGGCACGTCCTCATCGTCGTGCGTGGCTACCACTACAAGGACGACCTCGTCACTCTGCGCCCCTACATCCGGGAGTGCCGGCCCGTGCTCATCGGTGTCGACGGCGGCGCGGACGCCATCTTGGACGCCGGCTGGACACCGGACCTCATCGTCGGGGACATGGACTCGGTCTCGGACCGCGGGCTGCTGTGCGGAGCCGAGATCGTCGTGCACGCGTACCGCGACGGTCGCGCTCCCGGCCTCGCGCGCATCGAGCAGCTGGGCGTCCCGCACGTGGTCTTCCCGGCGACCGGGACGAGCGAGGACGTCGCGATGCTCCTCGCGGACGACAAGGGCGCCGAGCTGATCGTGGCGGTCGGCACCCACGCGACGCTCGTCGAGTTCCTCGACAAGGGACGCGCCGGCATGGCGAGCACGTTCCTGACCCGGCTGCGCGTCGGCGGCAAGCTGGTCGACGCCAAGGGCGTCTCGCGCCTGTACCGGACCCGCATCTCGAACCTGCAGCTCACGCTGCTGTCTCTCGCCGGGCTCCTTGCCCTCGTGGTCGCGCTCGCCGCAACCCAGTCCGGGCAGACGCTGCTCGGACTGTTCGGCGCCCGTCTCGACGACCTGTACTCCTGGATCCGCACTCTCCTCGGCCTCCCACGATGAGCCGGACCATGCCCGCACCCGACCGAGAGACTCCGCTGTGATCGACTTTCGCTACCACATCGTCTCGTTGATCTCCGTCTTCCTGGCGCTCGCCGTCGGGATCGCACTCGGCGCCGGTCCGCTCAAGGAGACGATCGGCGACACCCTGACCGGTCAGGTCAAGGTGCTGCGGGCCGAGAAGGACGCCCTGCGCAGCTCGCTCGACACCTCGAAAGCGGAGCTTGCCGACGCAAACTCCTACGTCGCCGCGGCCGCGCCGGGGCTTGTCGTCGGCGCGCTGTCTGATCGCCGGGTAGCGGTTGTCGCGCTGGGCGAGCTGTCGAAGGACGACGAAGCAGCGATCGAGGCGCAGATCACCGCGGCGGGTGCGACCGTGTCGGCACGGGTCACCGTGGCAACCGCGTGGACCGACCCGAACCTGAGCAGCTTCCGGCAGGCCCTCGTCGAGAACCTGGCCGACTACGTGTCGCCCGCCCCTGCCACCGGCGCCGGGCTCGAGACCGATCTGGCGGAGGCGCTGGCCCAGGGTCTGACGCGGTTCGACCCGGCCAAGCCTGACGCGCTCGCCGAGCCGGGGTCGATCCTGCTGGACCTGCTCAGCTCGGGCGACAACCCCCTCGTCACCCTGGCGGAACCGGTTGTGTTCCCGGCCGACGCGATTGTGGTCGTGGCTCCCCGTGTCGTGGCTGCCGAGTCGCCGGCGACTCCCGCTCCGCTGGCCGACAAGGACACCACCGCGGCCCGGGTGGCGATCCTGCGCGCAGCTCAGATTCGTTCGCACGGTGCGGTGCTGGCCGGCGGCCAGCGGGTCGACGGTGACCTGACGAGCGTCATCCTGGCGGATGCGGCTCTGGCGAGCTCGCTCACGACGGTGTCCGGCACCGGCACCATCGCCGGGCAGGTGTCGGTCGCCCTCGCGCTCAGTGCACGCATCGGCGGTGTCAACGGTCACTACGGCTTCGGCAAGGACGAGGTGCCGATGCCGGTGCGCATGACGCTCTCGGCAGTCAACCGGACTCCGCAGGTGACCGCAGACACCCCCGTGGTGCCTGACGCGCCACCGGCCGTCGGCGCGTCGCCCGGAACGAAAGGATGAGCATCAGTGCCGCTCGCCGCGTGACGACCGCCATGATTGCCGCGACGGCGAGCCGCGCAGCGCGTGGGCTGCTCGACGCCGAGCCCCCAGGCGGCCAGCGACGCTGGAACCGGATAAACCACCGGGGCGCGCCCGTGAGCCTCCTCGCAGGCCCGGCCGCGGCTGCCGGGCTCATCCTGGCCGGCGTCGTCGGCGCGGCCTCGCTGCGCGGGGCTGTCTCAACCACGATCGCCACGGCCACCGCGGCGGTCTTCGGCATGATCGACGACCTGGAGGAGGACCCGGCGGAGCGCACCAAGGGACTCCGAGGGCACCTCGGCGCGCTGGCCCATGGGCGTGTCACGACCGGTGGGTTGAAGGTGCTCGGCATCGGCGCGGGTTCGCTCGTCGCTGCCGCCGTCGCGACCGAGAAGCGCGGCCCGGACGGCTCCCGGCGCTCGGCAGCGGGTTGGATGTTCGACGTCGCGACCTCCGGTGCGCTCGTCGCCGCCAGCGCGAACCTGGTCAACCTCCTCGACCTGCGCCCCGGGCGGGCGCTCAAGGCGACAGGGCTGGCGGCCGTGCCCATGGCGTTGGCCGGCGGTACGGGTGCGGGCGTCGCGGCCGCGATCGTGGGCGTCAGCGTGGCCGGCCTCGAGTCCGACCTCGATGAGCGCGACATGCTCGGGGACGGCGGCGCGAACGCGCTCGGCGCCGCGCTCGGCGCCGCAGTCGCCCTCGGCGCACCCCGGCCTATCCGCCTCGCACTGCTCGCTGGGGCGATCGGGCTGACGCTCGCGAGCGAGAAGGTGAGCTTCACCGAGGTCATCGCCTCCACACCGGGGCTGCGCGAGCTCGACGCGTGGGGACGACGCCCGGGACCGTCGACCGGGTGCCCGGCGACGTGAACGCGGGCGACGTGAGCCCGAGCGACGTGAGCCCCGGCGTGCGACGGGCGTTCGCGGGCCTCGCCGGTGCCGCGGTGATGATCTCCGTCATCACGGTCTTCAGCAGACTGCTCGGTTTCGGTCGGACGATGGTGTTCGTCTACGCGGTCGGCCCCACGACTGTCGGCGACGCCTACTCCGTGGCCAACACCCTGCCGAACGTGCTGTTCGAGGTCGCCGCG
>JAYTSH010000112.1:0-3560 GCA_043745755.1 Cellulomonas sp.
GCGGCGGCGATCACGGCGGTCGCGCAGGCGGACGCCGAGGTCAAGGGCGCGAGCCGCGACCCCGAGTTCGCGGTGGAGCGCGCTGTGCTGCGCGTCGCGTCAGCGCGTGCGCGGTGAGGGGACGCTGGAGGCGCGCTCGAACACGATCGTCGGCTGGACCACGTTGCCCTGGAACAACGTGAAGCCAGCGGCGGCGCACCTGTCGAGCGTCGACTCGTCCTCGACGCGCTCTGCGACCAGGACAGCGCCGAATCGGGCGGCGAGCCTGATCAGTGCGGTCCCCTGCCGGGCGAGATCGCGGATGTCGAGCTTGACGTAGTCAGCGTGGGGCAACAGGGCGACCTGGTCGTCGAGCCCGACGAAGTCGTCGATGGCGATCCGGTACCCGCGAGCTCGCAGGGCCTTCACTCCAGCGAGGACCGCGGGGTCGGCCTGGACGGACTCGACGATCTCCAGGACGAGGCGCGCGGGGTCGAGCGGCAGCGGCAGCTCGCCGACCAGGTACGAGCGGGTGACGTTGACGAACGCCAGGTGGTCGGCGGCAACGCTTGAGACGCCCGAACCGCCGAACACGCAGTCGAGGACCGCCGACGTCGCTCCGTCCTGACGCGCGGGCGTCCAGCGGTCGACCCGCACGGGCCGACGGGACGGTGCACGGTAGAGGAACTCATAGCCGATGGTCCGACCATCCGACGTGACGATCGGCTGGCGACCGAGGCGTGCGGCCCAGGCCGCAGCCGAACGGGGCGCGCGTCGCGCAGTGTCGGCGGCGATCCACTCGACGGACGAGGGGGCCGTGACGGCAGCGCAGACCCGCACCCCTCGGACCGTCCACGGGTCCTGGGGAGGTGCGCACCGCTCGACGGGGAGGCTGCTCACGCGACGCGTCTCGCGATCCCCGCCGCGGACCTGTCCAGGACGTAGGCCGGTTCGAGCAGGTTGCCCTGCAGAAGGTCGAAGCCCAGTTCACGGCTGTGCTCGAGGAGCCAGCTGTGCTCCACGAACTCCGCGATGAGCAGCGCGCCGTACGAGCGGGCGAGCTCGACGACCGGCCGGCCCTCGACGTCGAGGTCGCGAACGTCGATCTTGACGAAGTCGGCGTGGGGGAGGAGGAGGCGCTGCGAGGGCCGGCTGACGAATCCGGGGACAGCGATCCGGAAACCGCGATCGCGCAGGCTCCGGATGGAGGCGACGAGCTGGTGGTCGATCTCGACGTGCTCCGCGATCTCGATGACGAGCCGGTCCGGGCGTTCGGGTATCGGGAGCTTGCCTATGAGGTACGCGCGAGGGAACCGGACGAAGAGCCAGCGATCGTGCGAGACCTCCTCGAGGTTCGTCCGGCCGAAGGTCGACCGCAGCACGTGGGCGGTGGCGCGCTCGTGCTGGTACTCGCTCCACGCTCCCGCACGGAGCGGTTCGAGGCCCGGGGAGCGGTAAGAGAGCTGGTAGGCGACGGGCCGCAGCCGGTTGGTGAAGATGCCCTGCCGGCCGATAAGGACGGACTCGTGGGCGACGTGCTGGTCCCACTCGCGGCGAGCACTCTCGGAGAAGGCTGCGTCGACGGCAGCGGCGAGCTGCGTCTCGGGCTCCCACCAGGACTCGTCAGTCATGTAGACAATGACACCACACGCTGTGGAACATGACACTCACCCATCCGTGTGACCACCGGGTGAAAGCAGCCGCGTCGTGGGCCAGGCGCCGGGCGTCCGGTCGAGCAGACCGACCGAACTCACCCGCCGATTGCGAGACAACTCGGGCGACGTGACGTCATAATGTTGCTGACATCGAGTCGGTCCACTGTGACAGGAGAACCATCGTGCGCCTCACCCTGAAGTCCGCAACAGCCGTCGTCTTCGCCCTGCTCATCTCGATCAGCGCTGCCACCACCTCCCAGGCTTCCTCGTACACGCCGCTCGGCGGTGCCACCGGGTGCTGCCGCGACATCGTGAAGTGAAGGAGGGGTGACCGCGGCGACCGCGGCACGCTCGTCAGGTGTGGTGGCGGGCGCGGGTCCGCCCCCGCCGCCACACCCCCCGGCCACACCCCGCCGCCTGAGATGGGTGACCTAGAGTGAATCTCGACCAAAGTGCAGACATCCTCACACGTCACAGGTACAGTGACCCAACATGACGACTATTGCTGACCGAGTCCGCCAAGGGCGGATCGACGCGGGCCTCTCCCAGACGGCTCTTGCCGGAGGAGCCTTCTCACCCAGCTACATCTCGCTGATCGAGGCCGGTCGGCGCGAGCCGACAGATTCGGCGCTCGCTGTCCTCGCCGCCCGGATGGGTTCGACGGTGGAGTTCCTGAAGTTCGGCGCCGACGGCCCGAATGAGGCTCGGACCCGGCTCGAGGTCGACTTCGCCAAGCTCGACGTGAAGTCCGGCGCTGCTGCGTCAGCCCGCGAGCGCATCTCGCGCCTCGACCTGGACCGTGTGACGCACGCACTCAAGGTGGAGGCGCTGCTGACCCTCGCCCGTGCCCACGAGAGTCTCGGCGATCTCGAGTTGGCGGTCGCGATCCTCGAGCCGTTGCTCGTCGACGCCCAGGCGCGTGGGCACCACCTCGACGCGGCGGGTGTCGCGACGGGCCTGGTCGCCTCCTACCTCGAGGCAGGTGACCTGCACCGGAGCATCGAGGTGGGCGAACGGGTGGTCCTCGACCTCGAAAAGGTGGGTCTGTCCGGGACAGACGAGCATCTGCGGCTGGCCTCGACGCTGCTGTGGGCCTACGTCGAGCGCGGCGACCTGTTGTACGCCACGCACCGAGCCTCGGAGCTGGTGCGTCAGGCTGATGAGCTGGGCACGCCGCGCGGTCGGGGCAGTGTCTACTGGAACGCTGCGCTCGTCGCCGAGCAGCGTCGGGACTACGACCTCGCTCAGCGCTACACCGAACGGGCGCTTGCGCTGCTCGACGGCGGTGAGGTCAGCCGCGACGTGCCGCGACTGCGACTCAACTACGCGTGGCTCCTGCTCCGGAGCGATCCGGCAGAGCCGGTCGAGGCGCTCCGTCAGCTGGCGCTGGCCACTCCCGACCTCGAGACATCGGGCTCCGAGGTCGAGCTGGCGCGGGTCGACGTCGAACGGTCACGGGCACACCTCGTGCTGGGTGACACCGACGACGCCGAGCGGTGCGCACGGGCAGCCCTCGTTCGTCTGGGTGACCAGCCTCGTCTGGAGAAGGCCGTTGCCCAGCTGGCGCTGGGGGACGCTCTTTATACGAGGGGCGATACCGTCGCCTCGGCCGAGGCGTACAAGTGGGCAGCCGACATGCTCGGGATGATGTCCGCGAGCCGGCAGTCAGCGGCCGCGTGGCGCGAGCTCGGGGACAGGCTCCTCGGCAACCGCGACATCGCCGGCGCGGCGGAGGCGTTCGACCGGGCGCTGCGGGAAGCAGGATTCCGACCCTCGATACCGATCGCGCTGCTGGAGGCGTGGAGCGCGTCCTCCGCGAGCTGATCGCCGGGCCCCGCCGGTCGGGGCGTGTCGAACGGCGAGAAGGTCCGACAACCACGAAGGCGTCACCCCGCAGGGGGTGACGCCTTCGTGGTTGTCCGGGAC
>JAYTSH010000113.1:0-1873 GCA_043745755.1 Cellulomonas sp.
GCGAGCTGCCCGGCATCGTCGCGGAGTTCGTCGACGCGGCGACGAAGGCGGTCGAGGCGGGCCTCGACGGCGTCGAGATCCACGCGGCCAACGGCTACCTGCTCCACCAGTTCCTCGCGCCATCGACCAACCAACGGGTCGACGCGTACGGCGGCACGCCCGAGAACCGCGCGCGCCTCGTCATCGAGGTCGTGCGGGCGGTCGCCGACGCGATCGGTGCCGAGCGGGTCGGGATGCGGATCTCGCCGTCGCACAACATCCAGGGTGTCCTCGAGGAGGACGCGGCCGAGACCCGCGCCGTCTACGAGAACCTGGTCGACGCCGTCGCCCCGCTCGGTATGGCCTACCTGAGCATCCTCGCGGACCCGGCGTCCGACCTCGTGCGGGACCTGCGCCAGCGGTTCGGGGGCCCGGTCATCGTCAACTCCGGGTTCGGCGGTGTGACGTCCCTCGAGGACGTGGCGGACATCCTCGACCGCGACCTGGCGGACGTCGTGGCCGTCGGACGGGAGTTCCTCGCGAACCCCGACCTGGACGTCCGGTGGCGGGCGGGCGCCGAGCTCAACGAGCCCAACCCGTCGACCTTCTACGGCGGCGGCGCGGTCGGGTACACCGACTACCCCGCTCTCGTCTGAGAGCTCGGCGTCAACCGCCGAGGTCCGCTACGTGCGCACCCGGCGCTCGGCTACCACGCCGCCCAGGCCAGGGGAATGGCGCGAGTGTTCACCCACGATCGATGTGGGACCTTTGTCCTATACGGGCGTAGAGTCCGATTTGTGTTGTGAGTGGTCGGGCGTATCCGCCGGTCCACCTCAGCACGACCCGGCCGGGGTCAACGCGCAAGGAAGCACGTCATCCCACTCGACCAGCTGACGGATGCCCAGCCCCCTGCTGACCGTCCGTCGGGACGGAGATCGTCATGAAGAACGTGATCCACAGGCGCGTGCTCGCGGCGGTCAGCCTGAGTGCGGTCGCGCTGTTCGGAGGCGCGGTGTCCAGCGCGTCGGGTGCGCCGTCGGCACCGACCATCTCGCCGGTCATCACCGGCCTGAACGCGCCGCGGGGTGTCGCGTTCGACGGGCAGGGCAGCCTCTACGTCGCGCAGTCGGGATCGTGGCTCTCACCTGCGCCGGGCTTCAACCTGACGGACACCGGCAGTGTCACGAAGTACTCGGGGTCGTCCCTGACCCCCGCGTGGTCGACCAGGTTCTCGAGCGTGTACGACACGGACCACGGGCCCGAGGTCCTCGGCCCGGAGGGCATCAGCGCCACGGGTTCGGGGTGCATGAAGAAGAGCAACGGGCAGCGCAACGGCTGTCAGGTCAAGATGATCATGAGCGAGTCGACCACGGGGCTGGCGGCAGCCGGTCTGGCCGCCCCGCAGGCCGGCCACCTCTACCGCCTCGACGGTGCCACCGGAGCTGCGACCGACGTCAGCAACGTCGGCGACCAGCAGTACCGGTGGACCGCGGACCACGCGTCGCTGTTCTCCGACTTCCCGGACTCGAACCCCTACGGCGTGCTTGTGACGACCGACCCGAAGACCGACTCGATCCGCACGTTCGTCGCCGACGCGGGCGCGAACACCATCAGTGAGGTCATGAAGGACGGCACCAACCGGGTCATCGCCTACATCCCCAACGACGCGGTGCGCGACTCGACGCCGACCTGCATCGCCCAAGGACCGGACGGCATGCTCTACGTCGGCACGCTCGACCTCGTCTTCAACCTCTTCGTCCCAGGCGGACCCGATCGGTCGTCCGTCTGGCGCGTCGACCCGAACGCGAGCTACCCCACGGTCCCGACGGTGTGGGCAACCGGCCTGACGACCGTGTCGGCGTGCACGTTCGACCGGTCCGGCAACTTCTGGGCC
>JAYTSH010000114.1:0-4869 GCA_043745755.1 Cellulomonas sp.
GAGCGAGTCTGACGCGTCGACCCCGATGAGCATCAGGACGAAGAGGAACAGCATCATGATCGCGCCCGTGTACACCACGACCTGGACCACCCCGAGGAAAGGGGCGTCCTGCGCGACGTAGAGGAACGCGAGCGAGATCATCACCACGACGACCGACATCGCGGCATGGACGGCCTTGCGGGCGAACAGCAGGCCCAGAGCCGCAAGGACCATCACGGGGCCGAGCGCCCAGAACAGCACGGCCTCAGCGGAGGTCGTCAGACCCGCGCTCGTCAGGGACATCGGCATGGCCCCGGTCAGCACCGCCGGAACGGCGGTCGCGAGGACGCTCATCGGGTCTCCCCCGCTGCGGTCGTCGCTGCAGTCGTCGCTGCGGTCGTCGCTGCGGTCGTCGCTGCGGTGCGCGACGCTGCGGGGAGCGTCGGATCGTCCGGCCGGTGCTCGGCGACCCACGCCGTCTGCTCGGGCGTCGTGCCGGTGACCGCGCCGCGGTAGTAGTCGGTGTCCGTGGTGCTCGGGGCCATCGGATGCGGAGCCGCGAGCATCCCGTCCTCCATCGGGGCGAGCAGGTCGTGCTTCTCGTAGATGAGCCCGGCCCTCGTCGGGCCCGCGAGCTCGAACTCGTTGGTCATCGTCAGCGCGCGCGTCGGGCACGCCTCGATGCACAGTGCGCAGAAGATGCAGCGCAGGTAGTTGATCTGGTAGACGCGGCCGTACCTCTCGCCGGGCGAGAACTGCTCGTCCGGCGTGTTGTCGGCGCCCTCGACGTAGATCGCGTCCGCGGGGCACGCCCAGGCGCACAGCTCGCAGCCGATGCACTTCTCGAGGCCGTCCGCGTACCGGTTGAGCTGGTGGCGACCGTGGTACCGCGGCTGGGTGGGAACACGCTCGAACGGGTACTGCTCCGTCACGACCGGCCGGAACAGGTTCGAGAACGTCACGCCGAAGCCTGCGATCGGCGCGACCACCTCGGCGATCCCGGTGCGGGGCTCGATGAGTGACGTGTACGCGCTCGGGGCAGCGACGTCGCCTGCCTTCGGGCGAGGCGTGACGTCCTTCGACGACTCAGCCACCGTGCACCTCCTGCGTGACCTGCGGGGTCTCGATCTGGTCCGCGGCCGAGGCGGCCAGGGCGGCCGCGCGCTGCGCGCGGGGGGACGGGGGGAGAACCTGGCCGGGCATCGGCGGGACCGGGTAGCCACCCGCGAACGGGTCGAACACCGTCGGTGGAGCACCTGCGCCTGGGGCCGGTCGTGGCTTCTTCTCAGGGACAAGGAAGGACACGAGGACACCGAGGAGCACCACGCCGGCGAGCCCGAACAGGATCGCGCGCAGGTCCAGGCCCGAGAACTTCCGGACGCCCTGCACGACCGCGACGCACACGACCCAGCCGAGCGAGGCCGGGATGAGCACCCTCCAGCCGAACGACATGAACTGGTCGTACCTGAACCGCAGCAGGGTGCCGCGGATCCACACGAACAGGAACATGAACAGCCACACCTTGCCGATGAACCACAGCGCGGGCCACCAGCCGAGGTTGAACATGCCGTCGTTGATCGCCGAGAGCGGCCACGGTGCACGCCACCCGCCGAAGAAGAGAGTCGTCGCGACTGCCGAGACGTTGAGCATGTTGATGTACTCCGCCAGGAAGAACCACGCGAACTTCATCGACGAGTACTCGGTCATGTAACCGGAGACGAGCTCGCCCTCGGCCTCGGGGAGGTCGAACGGCAGTCGGTTCGTCTCGCCGACCATCGAGATGACGTAGATGACGAACGCGGGCAGCAGCGGCAGGAACCACCAGATGGTCGTCTGCGAGCTCACGATCTGCGAGGTCGACATCGACCCCGCGATGATGAACACGCTGACGAGCGACAGGCCCATCGAGAGCTCGTACGAGATGACCTGCGCGGTCGAGCGGACCGCGCCCAGCAGCGGGTACGTCGAGCCGGAGGACCAGCCGCCGAGCACGATGCCGTACACCCCGACCGACGCGCACGCCAGGATGTAGAGGATCGCGACCGGGAAGTCGGTCAGCTGCAGCGGCGTGACGATCCCGAACATGCTCACGGCCGGCCCGAACGGGATCACCGCGTAGGTCAGGAGCGAGCAGAACACAGCGATCATCGGCGCCACGATGTAGACGAGCCTGTCGGCAGCCTTGACGGTGATGTCCTCCTTGAACAGGAGCTTCATCGCGTCCGCGAGGGACTGCAGCAGGCCGAACGGGCCGTGCACGTTGGGCCCGGGCCGCACCTGCATGCGCCCGACGACCTTGCGCTCGAACCAGATGGCGATGAGCACGCTCGTGAGCAGGAAGACGATGATGGCGACGGACTTGAGCAGCCAGATCCAGCCGTTGTCGTGGCTGAAGTCGGCGATCACGGGGTACTGCGCCCCGGACGCCGTCGGGAGCACAGCAGCGAGCAGCGTCATGACTGCACCTCCGAGTCTGCGCCGACGGTCGGGTCGGTGCCTGCGGCCAGCCGCACGAGCGCCCCGGGGCCGGACCGCAGCGTGTCACGGACCTCGCTGCCGGGCGAGCAGGTCGGCAACCAGACGATGTGGTCGCCCATCACCGTCACGGCGACTGGCAGCGTCACCGTACCCGCGTCGGTCGACACGTCGAGCAGGCCGCCGTCCGCCACGCCGACACCCGCGGCGGTGGCCGCCGAGATCCGCGCGACCGGACGCTTGGCCGTGCCCGCGAGGAAGATCTCGCCGTCCTGCAGGTGGCCGGCGTCGAGCAGCTGGTGCCACGTCGCGAGGACCGCGTGCCCGGGGGCGATCGCGGGCGGCTCGACGGCTGACACGTCCGGGGCCGCGATGCGCTCGCCGTCCCAGGCGCCGAGCTCGTCGAGCTCGTCGTGGACCTGCGTGAGAGTGCGCAGCCCGATCGTGACGCCGAGCGCGTCGGCCAGGGCGTCGAGGACGCGGTGGTCCGACATCGCGGTGGACGTCAGCGCCTGCGGGAACGGACGCGGGCGACCCTCCCAGTTCAGGTACGTGCCGGGCTTCTCGACCGGAGGCGCGACCGGCAGGACGACGTCCGCCAGGTCGGTGACCTCGGAGGGACGCACCTCGAGCGAGACCAGGAAGCCCACCGCGGCGAGAGCCTCGCGCGCCGCGGCGGGGTCGGGGAGGTCGCGGACGTCGACGCCGCCGACGACGAGAGCCGCCAGCGAGCCGGTCCGTGCCGCCTCGAGCATCGCCGAGACCGAGCGGCCCGGCTCCTCGGGCAGGTGGTCGACACCCCACACCGTCGCGACGTCGACCCGGGCCGCCGCCTGGGCGACCGGGCGACCACCGGGCAGGAGGCTCGGCAGCGCACCGACCTCGATGCCGCCGCGCTCGCCCGCACGCCGCGGGATCCACGCCAGTCGAGCTCCCGTGCGGTCGACCAGCCGGCGCACAGCGGACAGGCCGCCGGGGATCGCGCCGAGGCGCTCACCCACGAGGACGAGGGCGCCGTCGAGCCCGAGCTCCGCCGCCAGCGCGCTCAGCTCGGCCTCAGGGGCGTCCGTCGCGATCGCGTCGAGCACCTCCGGCTCCGTGCCGGGTGCAGCCGCGAGGAGCGTGCCGTCGAGACGGTCGAGCGCCCGGGTCGCGAACGGTGCGAGCGACGTCACGTGCGTTCGACCGGCGACGACACCCTTGCGCAGCCGCAGGAACGCGACCCCGGCCTCCTCCTCGGCCTCGAGGGCGACGAGCAGCACCCGCGGGGACCGCTCGAGGTCGGCGAACGTCACGTCGAGGGGACGGCCTGCGATGCTCGACGCGAGAAAGGCCTCCTCCTCCGCCGAGTGCGGCCGGGACCGCAGGTCGATGTCGTTGGTGCCGAGCGCTACGCGCGCGAACTTGGAGTACGCGTAGGCGTCCTCGATCGTCAGGCGGCCACCGGGGAGCACCCCGACGCCGCGCGCACCGGCCGGCGCCGTGCCCGCGCCGATCGCCTTGGCGAGACCGGCCGCCGCGACCTCGAGGGCCTCGGGCCAGCTCGCCGGGGTGAGCTCACCGGTCTCCGCGTCGCGCACGAGCGGGGTCCGCAGGCGGTCCGGCGCGGACTGCCAGGCGAAGGCGAACCGGTCCTTGTCGGTGATCCACTCCTCGTTGACCGCAGGGTCGTCGCCCGCGAGGCGACGCAGCACCACGCCGCGGCGGTGGTCCACGCGGATCGCCGAGCCGGACGAGTCATGCTCCGCGATGCCCGGGGTCGACACGAGGTCGAACGGTCGCGAGCGGAACCGGTACGCGGCGCTCGTGAGCGCACCGACCGGGCAGATCTGGACGGTGTTGCCCGAGAAGTACGACGCGAACGGCGCGCCCGAGGAGTCGACCAGCTCGGCCGGCCCGATCGGCAGCTCGGCGAAGGTGACCTCGCCGTTCGTCCCGCCGGTCGCGTACCCGAGGACGGCGGTGTCGAAGCGACCGATCTGCTGGCTCGCACCACGCTTCTGCAGGTCGATGAACGGGTCGCCCGCGATCTCCTTCGAGAACCGCGTGCACCGCTGGCACAGGATGCAGCGTTCACGGTCCAGCAGGATCTGCGTCGAGATCGCGATCGGCTTGGGGAACGTGCGCTTGATGTCGACGAACCGGGTCTGGGCGCGGCCGTTGCTCATCGCCTGGTTCTGCAGCGGGCACTCGCCGCCCTTGTCGCAGACCGGGCAGTCGAGCGGGTGGTTGATCAGGAGCATCTCGATGACGCCGTGCTGTGCCTTGTCGCTCTCGGCTGACGTCAGCTGCGTCTTGACAGCCATGCCCGGCGTCGCCTCGAGCGTGCACGACGGCTGGGGCTTGGGCATCTTCGCGAGCTTGCCGTCGCGGCCCGGGGCCCAGACCTCGACCAGGCACTGGCGGCACGCGCCC
>JAYTSH010000115.1:0-4823 GCA_043745755.1 Cellulomonas sp.
GGGGTCGTCGCGTACGACGCGAGCACCGTCGGGACCCAGGCCGCGAGCGCGGTGGCCTGCGCGACGCGCGACGCGTTGGACGCGCCCTGGCCGTCGCCGTTGTCAGTGTCGCCCGGGAGCGGACCCGCCGAGCCCTTCGACTTGAGGTGGTTGACGGCGACGAAGAACGGCTCGCCACCTCCGACCGGGGTGAACGCCTGGCCGATCGGCTCACGCGCGTTCGCGAACGCCTGACCGGCAGCGCTCGCAGTCCCCAGCGCGTGGGAGGCGCCGAGCGTTGTGAGCGCCGACGCGCGGTAGATGAGCGCGTTGGTGATCGCATCCTGCAGGTCGACGGCCGGAAGCTCCGTCGAGGAGGGCACGAACGCCCAGTGGGCGGCAGGGTCGGCCGCGTTGAGCGCGCCGACGAGCGTGCTCACCGCGGTGTCGACCGGGTCGCCGAGCGCCACCGAGTTCTCGATCTCCACGAGGCCGACGACGTCGGCGTCGAGCGAGCTGATCGCGGCGACGATCTTGGCCTGCTGACGCGCGAGGCTCGGCGCGTCCCAGGCGCCGCGCGGGCCGGTGCCCGGGCAGGTGTTGACGGTGATCGGGTTGCCGGCACGGTCGTTGTACGACGTGCAGCCGGCGACGGCCGAGCCGAGCGTGGTGAAGTAGTTCAGGACGTTGAACGACGAGACCCGCAGGTCGGCGCCCGCGAGCGCAGCCGTGTCGGGGGCGTCGGTGCGGGTGTTCGTGAACTGCGTGCGCTCCGCGAGCGGCGTGGTGTCCGTGACCCGCGTCGTGGGGTTGAGCTTCCAGGCGGAGTTCCGGTAGTCGACGATCAGCGGCTGGGTGAACTGCACCTGCGCGCCGACGCGGACGGGGTTCGTCACCGAGACGTACGGGGGCGTGCGGCCCGAGCTGGCCGCAGTCAGGTAGGGCGTCGTGGCACCGTCGTCGAGCGCGCAGGTGGTGGTCGCGCAGGTCAGCTTCGTGGTCGACGATACGAGGGCGACGTTGCCGTTCGTCCCGGACAGGTTGACCGTCGCACTGCTCGCGTCGGGGGTCGGGAGGTTCGAGACCGTCGAGGCGCCCGTCTGCGAGGCGGCCTGGACGAGGTAGGTGCTGTGCGCGGGGATCGAGCCGACGAGCGGGATGAGCCCGCTCCAGCTCGTCCCGCCCGACGACGCGTACTGCAGCGACCACGTCGACACGTCGAGCGCGGTGCCAGCGCCGTTGTAGAGCTCGATGAAATCATGGGTCAGCACCGACCCGGAGTTGCCGCCGCCGCCGTAGACCTCGTTGATCACGACCGTGGATGTCGGTGAGACGGCGGCGAAGCCGGGAGTGCTCCCGGGGAAGGCGAGTGCGGCAGCTGCCGCAACCGCGACGGTCGACCGTCGCAGCCATGGGTGGTTGACGAGCATGCGGTGATCCCCGCCGAGCGCGGGCAGTGCCCGCTGCGTGTCCGAGCGCACGGTCCGGGTATGGACGGTGTGCAGGCACCGGCAACGTTCCCCAGCCGGTAGGCCAGGTGTACGCAACTCCTGTGTCGCAGATGTGCGAAGCCGGTGAACCCTCTGTGAACATCTCACATATCGGTCGTATCGGTGCAGGGGGGCGCTCGATCGGGTGCCCGGGCATCAGGCGTCGAGCGCACGCTCCGCGGACTCGACGACGTTGGCCAGGAGCATCGCGCGCGTCATCGGGCCGACGCCGCCTGGGTTCGGGGAGATCCACGCAGCGATCTCGGCGACGCCCGGGTCCACGTCACCGGCGATGCGCGTCGTGCCGGTCTCCGGGTCAGTGACGCGCGAGACGCCGACGTCGACGACGACGGCACCGGGCTTGACGATGTCGGCCGTGATGATCCCCGGGACCCCTGCAGCGGCGATGATGACGTCAGCGTGCCTGGTGTGCTCCGCCAGGTCGTCGGTGCCGGTGTGCGTCAGCGTGACCGTCGCGTTGACCGCCCGCCGGGTCAGCAGCAGCCCGATCGACCGTCCGACCGTCGTGCCGCGGCCGACCACCACGACGTCGGCCCCCGCGAGCACGACGCCGTGCCGCTCGAGCAGCTCGATGATGCCGCGCGGCGTGCACGGCAGCGGCGAGGTGATCTCCTGGTTGACGCGCAGCACGAGGCGTCCGAGGTTCGTCGGGTGCAGGCCGTCGGCGTCCTTGTCGGGGTCGACGAGCTCGAGCACCCGGTTCGTGTCGATCCCCTGCGGGAGCGGCAGCTGCACGATGAAGCCCGTGCACTCCGGGTCTGCGTTGAGCCGCGCGACCGCGGCCTCGACGTCCGCCTGCGTCGCCGTGGCGGGCAGGTCCTCGCGGATCGAGGCGATCCCGACCTCGGCGCAGTCCTTGTGCTTGCCGTTGACGTACCACCGCGAGCCCGGGTCGTCGCCGACGAGCAGCGTGCCGAGCCCTGGTCGAACGCCCTTGGCCGCGAGCGCGGCGACCCGGACGGTCAGCTCGGCCTTGATCGCGGCGGCGGTTGCCGTGCCGTCGAGCACCTGTGCAGTCATGTCTGTCTCCTGGCGGACGCGGCGACCTCGCCCCCGACGGCTCCGCGTGCGGAACGGTCAGGGGCGACGTCGCGGGCGGGTGGGGTCAGTACTGCGTCAGGCCCTCGTACAGCGGGTGCGCCTCGGCCAGCTTGGCGGCGCGGGCACGCAGCGACTCGACGTCGGCCGACGCTCCCTGGACGAGGGCCGTGGCGATGATGTCCGCGACCTCCGTGAACTCGGCGTCCCCGAAGCCGCGGGTCGCGAGAGCGGGCGTGCCGATCCGGAGGCCCGACGTGACGCGCGGAGGCCGCGGGTCGAACGGCACCGCGTTGCGGTTCACCGTGATGCCGACGGCGTGCAGGAGGTCCTCGGCCTGCTGGCCGTCAAGGTCCGAGTGCCGCAGGTCGACGAGCACGAGGTGGACGTCCGTGCCGCCGGTCAGGACGGACACGCCGGCGGCGGCGACGTCGGACGCCAGGAGGCGCTCGGCGAGGATCCGCGCACCAGCGAGCGTGCGCTCCTGCCGCTCACGGAACTCTGCGGTGGCAGCGATCTTGAAGGACACGGCCTTCGCGGCGATGACGTGCATGAGCGGGCCGCCCTGCTGGCCCGGGAACACCGCAGAGTCGATCTTCTTGGCGAACTCCGCGCGGCTGAGGATGAAGCCCGAGCGTGGGCCGCCGAGCGTCTTGTGGACGGTCGAGGACACCACGTCGGCGTGCGGCACCGGGCTCGGGTGCAGCCCGGCGGCAACCAGGCCCGCAAAGTGCGCCATGTCGACCCAGAGCTTCGCGCCGACCTCGTCCGCGATCGAGCGGAACGCGGCGAAGTCGAGCTGGCGCGGGTACGCGGACCAGCCGCCGATGATGACGTCGGGACGCTGCGCGAGCGCAGCCTCACGGACCTTGTCCATGTCGACGAGGAACGTCTCGGGGTCGACCCCGTACGCGCCGGCCTCGTAGAGCTTGCCCGAGAAGTTGATCTTCATGCCGTGCGTCAGGTGACCGCCGTGCGCGAGCTCGAGGCCGAGGATCTTGTCGCCCGCATTGATGAGCGCGTGCAGGACGGCCGCGTTCGCGGTCGCGCCGGAGTGCGGCTGGACGTTCGCGTGGTCGGCGCCGAACAGCGCCTTGGCCCGGGTGATCGCCAGGGTCTCGGCGATGTCGACCTGCTCGCAGCCCCCGTAGTACCGCTTGCCCGGGTAGCCCTCGGCGTACTTGTTCGTCAGGACGGAGCCCTGCGCCTGGAGGACGGCGCGCGGGACGAAGTTCTCGCTCGCGATCATCTCGAGGGTGCTCTGCTGGCGGGCCAGCTCACCGTCGAGCACCGCGGCGATCTCGGGGTCGACCACGGACAGGGACTGGTCCAGCAACGGGGACTGATCGGCGCTCATGTGTCTCCTCGGCAGTCAGCGGGTGTGCGCGGCCCGGCACACGGATGGGCACGCACACAGATGTGTGGTGACCGGGGGCCCAGGCGTCCGACCCGTAGTCTGCTGCTGCGTCGCTCCCCGGTGGTAGTCCACCCGTTGCGCCAGTTGCGACGGGCACAGCCTACCCATGCCGCGACACCGGGCGGTCAGATCGTCGCGTCGTGCCCGAGGATCTTGCGCAGGTAGGCGTACGTGAGGTCGCCGGCGGTCTGGTCGTGCTGGTGCTCGTAGCCGTGCTTCGCGTACAGCGCGAGGTTCTGCACCGAGTCGCGGCCCGTGAAGACCCACACCTCGGAGGTGTCCTCGGGCAGCAGCGGCAGGATCGCGAGCAGGAGCTGCGTGCCGACGCCCTTGCCCTGAAGGTCGGGGGCGACCGCGAGGCGGCCGAGGGTGGCCTTCGTGCCCTCGAGCAGCACCCGGATCGAGCCGACGAGCCGATGGCCGTCCCACGCGCCGAGCGTGATGACGTTCGGGTCCGCGAGGTCCGTGCGCAGCTCCTCGAGGGTCTGCGTCAGCGGCGGGATGTTGGGGTCTCCGTAGATCTGCGCCTCACTGACGAACGCCGCACGGCGCACCGTGAGCAGCTCGCCGGCATCGGCGTCGGTCACGGTCCGGATCTGCACCTCGGGCTCGCTCATGGCCCCATCGTCGCACCACCGCTGGCGACCCGTTGCACGACGCGCGCCCGCCCACCTCGGCTACCGTGGGGCCTCGTGCCCTCCACAGCTCCGACCAGACCGACCAGGCCGACCACGCCGACCACGCCGACCACGCCGTCCGCCGCGACGCCCTGGGTCCTGACGCTCTCGTGCCCCGACCGACCCGGGATCGTGCACGCCGTCGCAGGTCTGCTCGCCGAGCACGGCGGCAACATCACGGAGTCGCAGCAGTTCGGGGAC
>JAYTSH010000116.1:0-1748 GCA_043745755.1 Cellulomonas sp.
CGTGGCGGTGCTGTGGGGCCGCGACGCGCAGACGTTGGCGCCCGCGCTGGGCTCGACGCCGATCGTCGCGAGCGTGCACCCGAGCCCGTTGTCGGCCCACCGCGGGTTCTTCGGCTCGCGGCCGTTCTCTCAGGTCAACAGGCTGCTTGTGGCGCAGGGGTCCACCCCGGTCGACTGGTCCCTACCGTGAACCGGTGACCCGCTCAGTGCGATCGCGCAGAATGTCCCGGTGACCACACCCATCCCCGACGCGCTCGCGCCGACGCCCCGCTGGAGCCGCTTCGTCGCGATCGGCGACTCGTTCACCGAGGGCTTGTGGGACGTGCCCGACGCGGACGGGCCGTGCCGCGGCTGGGCCGACCAGCTGGCCGGCCACCTGTCCGAGCGCCGGAGCGCCGCGGGAGCCGACCCGCTCGCGTACGCGAACCTCGCGATCCGCGGCCGGCTGCTGCGGCCGATCATCGCCGAGCAGCTGCCCGCGGCGCTCGCGCTCGAACCCGACCTCGTGAGCCTCGTCGGCGGCGGCAACGACGTGCTGCGGCCGTCGGTCGACGTCGACCGTCTCGCCCGCGACCTCGAGGCGGCCGTGGCGCGGCTGCGCCTGGCTGGCATCGACGTCCTCCTCGGGACTGGCATGGACTCCGCAGACAGCCCGCTCATCCGGGCGACGCGGGGACGCATGGGCATCTACAACGCACACATCTGGTCGATCGCCCGCCGCCAAGGGGCGCACGTCCTGGACCTCTGGGGCATGCGCTCGTTGCGTGACTGGCGCATGTGGGCGCCGGACCGCATCCACCTGACGACCGACGGGCATGCCCGCGTCGCGCAGGCCGCCCTCGTCTCGCTCGGCCTCGCGCCCGACGACGTCGCCTGGGACGACCCGCTCGCACCGCTGCCGCCGGTCCCCCGGATCCGGCAGCTGCGCGACGACGCCCGGTGGGTGCGCGACGACGTGTACCCGTGGGCGACCCGGCGTCTGCGCGGTCGGTCGTCCGGGGCGACGCGCGTCGCGAAGCGGCCGGAGCTCGCGCCGGTGGAGTGAGCGCCGACATCGATCTGCCCCGGCCCCGCGGAGGCGCAAGGACAGGGGCAGAGGTGCGAAAACCGCCGAAGCGTCAGACGGCGGGGGCGATCGTGAGCCGGTCGGCCTGTGCGGCGGAGACGTGCGCGCCGGCCGTCATCGCGAGCACCGAGTCGGTCCTCAGCTCGCCGGTCGCGGTGCCGAGCGCTGCGCCTGCGGCGTCGTGCACGGTCACGGCGACGCGCTGGCCGGCGCACCGGGTCGGGTAGCCGGTGACCCGGATCCCGGTGACGGCGTACGCGCCGAGGGTCGAGTCGATCCCCACCTCATAGCTGACGGAGATCTGGGAGGCGGGGCACGCTGCCGCGGACGCCAGCTCACCGGCCTGAGCTGCACTCGACGAGGCGAAGGCACCTGCGGCTGCGACGGCGAGGAAGGCGCTCGCCCACCAGCGGCGGTTGCTGCGCCGCTTCGCGCTGATCGCTGTGCTCATCGCGCACCTCCTCGACCGCAAGTCGTTCTCTTACTGACGACCATACGTAGGTGTAAACACCTAAGGAACCCGTGAGGCACGCCTCACGGGATGAAAGAAAGCCCCAAGTAGGATCATTGGGCGAAGTCGCCGATGCGGTCGCGCTCCCACTCTTCGTGCAGGTCAGGAAAGTGTGCAGCGCGCGGCTCATGGACTCGGGAACGGGGGGACGTCCGATACGGGACAGGTGCC
>JAYTSH010000117.1:0-6510 GCA_043745755.1 Cellulomonas sp.
CTGCTCGACGACCTGCAGGCGTGCGTCGCCGAGCACTTCCCGGTCTCGATCGAGCACTCGACGTTCCAGCTGGAGCCGTCGTCGCACGCAGCCCATGAGCACGCGCACCACGACTGACAGTGCTACGGGAGGCGAGGTCACGGGGCTTCGGGGTCCTCGGGACCATGACCGTGCTCGCTGTCGGGCTGCGCTGGTGGTTCGCCTGCCCGTCGACGCCGGTTCCGGTGCACGATGAGCCCATGGACGAGTGGCGTCCCGACTTCCTCGGGCCCGGCTGGCAGGCACGCACGCTGGCGCTGCCCGACGACGCCGAGGGCCCCGTCGTCGCGACCCTCGTGCGCCGCGGGCCGACGGTGGCTCGTGAACCGGGCGACCAGCCGCCGCAGCGCCGCGCCGTCCTGTACGTGCACGGATTCAACGACTACTTCTTCCAGACCCACCTCGCTGAGCAGTGGGAGGCCCACGGGTACGCCTTCTACGCGCTCGACCTGCGCAAGTGCGGCCGGTCGATCCGTCCGTGGCAGACGCCGCACTACGTCACCGACCTGAGCGAGTACGCCGAGGAGCTCACGACGGCAGCACGGATCGTGCGGGACGAGCTCGGCCACGACACGCTGGTGGTGCATGCGCACTCGACCGGCGGGCTGACCGCGAGCCTGTGGGCGCACAGCATGCGGGGCACGGGGGTGGTCGACGCGCTCGTGCTCAACAGCCCGTGGTTCGACCACAACGTGCACTGGTTCCGGCGCGTGGTCGAGACGCAGGTGCTCGAGGCGCTCGGCTCGATCGACCCGATGCGCGTCGTCTCCCACGGACCGTCCGCGTACTCCCGCAGCCTGCACGTCGCGCACGGCGGCGAGTGGGACTACGACCTCACCCTCAAGCCGCCCGGCGGGTTCCCTGGACGTGCGGGCTGGGTGCGGGCCGCGCGGCACGGGCACGCCCGGTTGTCGCGGGGGCTCGCGATCGCGGTGCCCGTGCTGGTGTGCTCGGCCCAGCGCAGTGGTCCCAACACGCTGGACAACCCCGACCTGCGCCGGTCCGACACCGTGCTCGACGTCCGGCAGATCGCCGTGCGGGCGCACCTGCTGGGTCCCGACGTCACCTACGTGCCCATCCCCGACGGGATCCACGACCTGGCCCTGTCGGCGCGGCCCGCGCGCGAGGAGTACTTCGAGGTGGTCTTCAGCTGGCTCGAGGGGCATGCGCGGCTGGGGGAGTCGCCCGACGCGGGGCCGATGGCCGCCGGGGCGAAGGCCAGCCATCCTGGCAGAGTGTGAGCAGCGCGGGCTGAGAAGTGCGAGCCGTCGAACATCGTCGTCCGAACCGAAGGAGCGTGCCATGCCGGACCTGCTCAGCCTCACGTGGTCCCACCTCCAGGAGGCCAAGGCTGCACCGAACGGGCGCAGCGCGGGCCGCATCGTGCACGACGGCGACCTGCGTCAGACAGTCGTCGGCCTCGCGGCCGGCATCGAGCTGGGGGAGCACAACGCCCCGCACGCCGCGACGCTCCAGGTGCTGCACGGGCGTGTGCGGGTGACGTCCCCGAGCGGCGACGACGACCTCGGCACGGGCGCGCTCCACCTGCTGACGCACGAGCGCCACGCGGTGCTCGCGCTCGAGGACTCCGTGTTCCTGCTGACGACCGTGACTGGCTCGCCGACTCCGACGCCGGACGCAGGGCACTGACCTCGACGGACGCAGATCGCGTCGGGATCGAACCGATCCGCTAATCCCCTCCTGCCGGCGGGTGTCGTCGGGCAGGATGGTCGTCGCCCGCCTCGACGCGGGTCGGCGCACGCACTAGCGGGCTGTCCGAGCAGTCGGCAAGGGGCAGCACGGTGGTCAGCAGCACGGTGGTCAGCAGCAGGATGGCGCGCGGCGTGGCGGGGACGCGGGGCAGGGGAGAGAGCGGCGCGACGAACGGCCGGGCGGGCACCGGCTGGCGTCGGGCCACCAAGGTCGCGCTCGTGGCGGCTCTCGCTGTCACGGCTCTCGCGGCCTGCACGGCCTCCAAGCCGGGCCCCGAGGGCACCGCCAAGGCGCTTGCGACCGCGATCTCCACGGGCGACTTCGCCACGGTCACCCTGGCCGGCGCCACAGCGACAGAGGCGGCCGCCGAGCGCACGACGGCCTTCGACGGGCTGAAGCCCTGGCAGCCGCGCGTCGAGGTGAAGGACGTCGTGACCACGAAGGACGCACCCGACGCGGCCACCGCGACGCTCGCGTTCACCTGGGACGTCGACGTGAGCGACACCGACTGGACCTACACGACGACCGCCAAGCTCGCACGCGTCGAGGACGCCTGGCAGGTGGCCTGGAACCCCTTCGTGCTCGCACCCGATCTCGTCGCCGGTGAGGCGCTGAGCGCCCAGCGGATCCCCGCGCAGCGTGCCGGCGTGGTGTCCGAGAGCGGCGTGCCGATCGTGACCGACCGGGACGTCGTGCGGGTCGGCGTCGACAAGACACGTGTCGACGCGTCGGCTCAGGACGCCGCGGCCAGGGCACTCGCCCAGGCACTCGGCATGGACGGCGACGCCTACGCGGCGCGGGTTGCTGCAGCGGGGGCGAAGGCGTTCGTCGAGGCGCTCGTCGTCCGGTCGAACGACTCGTCCTACGACATGAACGCCCTCCAGAAGCTCGCGGGCGTGCACCTCGTGAAGGACTCGCTCCCGCTCGCGCCCACCCGACGCTTCGCACGGCCCATCCTCGGGACGGTCGGGGAGGCGACGGCCGAGATCATCGACGCCTCGGACGGCGCCATCAAGGCCGGCGACCTCACGGGGCTCAGCGGTCTGCAACGGGAGTTCGACACGCAGCTGCGGGGACTCCCCGGCCTGACCGTCGCCGCGACTTCCGCGATCAGCGGCGCCGCGCGCGAGCTGTTCCACTCCGACCCGACGGTCGGCACCCCGCTCGTCCTCACGCTCGACACGGCGCTCCAGGACGCCGCCGAGGGGATCCTCGCCGACGTCGTCCCCGCGAGCGCGATCGTCGCGATCCGGCCGTCGACCGGCGACGTGCTCGTCGCGGCGAGCGGACCCGGCGGCGACGGGCTGTCGACCGCGACGATGGGCAAGTACGCCCCCGGGTCGACTTTCAAGCTCGCGACCGCACTCGCGCTGCTGCGGTCCGGGATGACGCCGGACACCACCGTGACCTGTCCCGGCTCCGTCACGGTCGACGGCCGGGAGTTCTCGAACTATCCCGGCTACCCGACGAACCGGCTGGGTGAGATCACGCTGCGATCGGCGCTCGCGAACTCGTGCAACACCGCGTTCATCGGGGCCCGCGACGCAGCACCGCAGGCCGCGCTCGCGGACGCCGCGGCGTCGCTCGGGCTCGGCGTCGGCGGGACCACCGGCTTCCCGGCGTACCTCGGCTCGGTCCCTGCGGCCGCCGAAGGCACGGACCACGCTGCGTCGATGATCGGTCAGGGTCGGGTCGAGGCCTCGCCGCTCGCGATGGCGCGGGTCGCGGCGTCGATCGCGCAGGGCTCCCTCGTGACGCCTCGGCTCGTCGTCCCGGCGGCCGGCACCACCGCGGCGAGCGTGTCGGCAGCGAGGGATGCGGCCACGAACGTCGCGACGGCTGCCGCGGCGGCTGCCGCCACCGGCGACGCGACCGCGGGGGCACCGGAGCCGACGTCGGTGCCCGGTGCGCCGGTGACCGCGGCCGAGGCGAGCGCTCTGCGCGACATGATGCGTGCGGTCGTGACCGAGGGTTCCGGCGCGCTGCTCCTGGACGTGCCGGGCGCCCCGGTGCTCGGTAAGAGCGGGACCGCGCAGTTCGGGACGGACGGCGACCTGCGCAACCACGTGTGGATGCTCGCGATCCAGGGTGACCTCGCCGTCGCGGTGTTCGTCGGCGAGGGCGACTTCGGCTCGACGACGTCAGGTCCGCTGCTCAAGAAGTTCCTGCTGGCTGCAGCGTCCTGACGAGGGCGCGCGGCGCGGACGACTCCCCCTGCGAGCCATCCGCACCCCGCTCCGCGTGACGACCGGGTTCTGCCGACAAGGGCCGTCATGAGGAGATGTCCGCTCCGGGACAGGAATCACGCGTCGATAGGTGTGTGATACCTCACACCTGCTCCGTGGTGTCGCGACCTGTTCGCGGAGTCCGGGCGTGGCGCGGTACTCCCACCTGCATCGACATCGGCCCGTGCCGAGGCCGGCCGGGTGAAATCGGTCCATGTCCGGTATATCCGCCACCGAGGCCTTCCACCCGACTCTCATCGTCGTCTAATGTCATGCACGTCAGCGAAAGAGCAAACCCTCTGCAAGGAGGGGACGCAAAGCCACGGGACCCTCGACGGTCAGCCGGGCTGCCGAACGAAGGAAGCGTCGAGATGGACCAACGCGGAACAGCCGGCTCCTACGAGTCGTCGAACCCCGAGTCCGGTCACCCGAAGCCCCGCAGCATCCCCGTCGCACGGGTGAAGTCGTGGGCGCAGGTCGCCGCAAGCCGGGATGCCAGGGTCGGCTACGTGCCCGCCCAGCGGGAGTACGCCGGCGCAGCCTGAGCGCACACCACCGTCAGATCTCGAGGCAGGACGCACATGCGTCCCGCCTCAAGTGCTTTCACGGTCCGGGGTAGGGGCGCGGCCCGTCAACCCGCGCCTTCCCCTGAGCCGCATCGGGGCCGAGCGCGTGGTGAGGTTGCGACGACGACCCCGCCCCAAGGAGCTCACACATGTCCGAGCTGTCACCGACGACCGCGCTCGTCCCCACCGCCCTCGAGCGCGTCGATCCTGACGCACCGTCCGCGGACGGTGCGGGCGTCGCGTTGCACGACGGCTGTTCCAGCGCGTGCCCCGGCTACTCCCGCAGGACGGTGCTGCGCAGTGCGGGAGCCGTGACGCTGGGTGCAGCCGCGACGTTGCTCGCCGCGTGCGCACCGAGCACGAGCGGTTCGTCGTCGGCGGGCGGGGGGTCGACGGGCGCTGCGTCGACCTCGGGGGGCAGCGCAGCCGCGGGCGGGGCCGTGGCGCTCGCGAAGCTCGCCGATGTCCCCGTGGGCGGCGCGCTCGGGGTTCACGGCGCCGACGGCAAGCCGATCATCCTGTCGCAGCCCGTGGCGGGGACGGTCGTGGGCATGTCCGCGGTCTGCACGCATGCCGGGTGCACCGTCGCGCCCGCCGGGTCCGAGCTCGTGTGCCCCTGCCACGGCTCGGTGTTCAAGGCCGCCGACGGGTCGAACGTGTCCGGACCAGCCCCCAAGCAGTTGCCGGCCGTCGCGGTGCGCGTCGAGGGCGACTCGATCTTCGCCGCCTGACGGCGCCCGGCCGGCAGCCGCGGTCAAGCCAACCGCGTCAGCCGACCGGCATCGTCAGGAGTGCTCGCCCCGCCGGGGTCTCGATGACCAGCATGTCGATCTGGTCGACCGTGAAGTAGGTGCTGCCGGTGAACGTCGCCTCGCCGGTGTAGGTCGCGTCCCAGGAGGCGGTCACATCGCGCTGGTCGCCAGCGGTCGCCACGAGGCGGCACTCCTCGCCGGCCGGCACGCCCGTGAGCTTCAGGGCGAGATCTGTGCCGCGCGGCGACGACGTCAACGTCACCTGGGCGTGCACGCCGGTGACGGGATCGGTCGCTCGGACGACGACGGGGGTGGGTTCGGCGCCAGGCACGGGCATGCCGGACCGCAGAGCACCGGCGCCGATGGCCACGCCGCCGAGCACAGCCGCGGCGATACCGACGACGGCCCACCGGCGACGCCGGGTTGCGCGATGTGACCGCACCTCCCGGTCGGCGAGCGCGAGCACGGCCGGCACGAGGTCGACAGCGGGCTCGGGCGACCCGTCGCCCGCTCGGATCACGTCGGCCTCGGACACGCGGTGCAGCAGCCCCGGCAGCGGGGCGAGCTCTCCGAGCTCGGCGCAGCACTCGGCGCAGCCGGCCAGGTGGGCCTCGACGCGCTCCCGCTCGTCCGCGTCCAGCGCGCCCAGCACCAGGACGCCCAGCTCGAGCCGGACGTGCGCCGAGCCTGCCGCGTCGCGGCCCACGGAGGCGCTCATGGCTCGACCCCGCGTTCCGCCAGGGCGACGCGCAGCGCGCGCAGCGCGTAGTACGCACGCGACTTCACCGTGCCCGGCGGCACACCGAGGACCGCGGCGGTCTCGGCGACCGACCGACCCCGGTAGAAGGTCTCGAGCAGCACCTCGCGGTGAGCAGCGGTCAGGGTGCCGAGCGCGTCGGCGACGAGCCAGGAGTCGAGTGCCCGGTCGATGTCGTCGCCGGACGTCGGCACAAGGTCGAGCGGCGCGTCGCCGACCTCGGCGGGTCGTGACGCCCGGGCCCGCCGTGAGTCGGTCGCGAGGTTGCGCGCGACGGTGAACAGCCACGCCCGCGCGGGACCCCGGTCCGGGTCGAGCGCCTCCGGGTGCTGCCAGGCGCGCAGCAGCGTCTCCTGGACCACGTCTTGAGCCCGCCCCCGATCTCCGTCGCACAACCGGGTCGCGAACGCGAGCAGCGCCGCGGCGTGCGCGTCGTGCAGCTCCCGCAGCGTGTCGGC
>JAYTSH010000118.1:0-14237 GCA_043745755.1 Cellulomonas sp.
GGGTACCCGATGGTCGTGCGGCCGTCGTTCACCATGGGCGGGCTCGGCTCGGGCATCGCGTACAACGAGCGTGACCTGCGCCGCATCGTCGGCCAGGGCCTGCACCACTCGCCGACGACCGAGGTTCTCCTCGAGGAGTCGATCATCGGCTGGAAGGAGTTCGAGCTCGAGCTCATGCGCGACAAGGCCGACAACGTCGTCGTCGTGTGCTCGATCGAGAACGTCGACCCGGTGGGGGTGCACACGGGCGACTCCATCACGGTCGCCCCGGCGCTGACGCTGACGGACCGCGAGTACCAGCGGCTGCGTGACATCGCCATCGCCGTGATCCGCGAGGTCGGGGTGGACACGGGCGGGTGCAACATCCAGTTCGCCGTGCACCCCGACACCGGGCGCATCGTGGTCATCGAGATGAACCCGCGCGTGTCCCGCTCATCCGCGCTCGCCTCGAAGGCGACCGGGTTCCCCATCGCGAAGATTGCCGCGCGGCTGGCGATCGGCTACACGCTCGACGAGATCCCCAACGACATCACCGGTTCGACGCCCGCGTCGTTCGAGCCCACGCTCGACTACGTCGTCGTCAAGGTTCCGCGGTTCGCGTTCGAGAAGTTCCCCGCCGCCGACGACACGCTGACGACCACCATGAAGTCGGTGGGCGAGGCCATGGCGATCGGCCGCAACTTCACCGAGGCGCTCGGCAAGGCGCTGCGATCGATCGATAAGAAGGGGTCCGTCTTCCACTGGGACGGCGACGTGCCGTCGGGGGAGGAGCTCGACGAGCTCGCGGCCAGCGTCTCGCGCCCGACCGAGCACCGGCTCATCGACGTCCAGCAGCTCCTGCGGGCCGGCGCGAGCGTCGAGGACGTCTACGAGCTCACCGGGATCGATGCCTGGTACCTCGACCAGGTCGTCCTGGTCAACGAGGTCGCCGCAGCCACCGCGGCCGCCCCGTCGCTGTCCCGCGACGTCCTGCGGCGCGCCAAGCGGCACGGGCTTTCGGACGCCCAGGTCGCGTCCCTGCGGGGCACCAGCGAGGATGCGGTGCGCCACGCGCGCTGGGCTCTCGGCGTGCGGCCGGTGTACAAGACGGTCGACACCTGCGCCGCCGAGTTCGAGGCGCATACGCCGTATCACTACTCGTCATACGACGAAGAGAACGAGGTCGCGCCCCGGGAGCGGCCCGCCGTCATCATCCTGGGCTCCGGCCCGAACCGGATCGGTCAGGGCATCGAGTTCGACTACTCGTGCGTCCACGCCGCCGAGGCACTCAAGGGCGAGTTCGAGACTGTCATGGTCAACTGCAACCCGGAGACGGTCTCGACCGACTACGACACGGCCGACCGGCTCTACTTCGAGCCGCTGACGTTCGAGGACGTGCTCGAGGTCTATGAGGCCGAGCTCGCCGCCGGCCCGGTCGTGGGCATCATCGTGCAGCTCGGCGGCCAGACACCGCTCTCGCTCGCACAGCGTCTCGCGGATGCCGGCCTGCCGATCCTGGGCACGTCGCCCGAGGCGATCAACTCGGCCGAGGACCGCGGCGTCTTCGGCCAGGTGCTCGCCACCGCGGGCCTTCCGGCGCCGGCCTTCGGCACCGCGACGACGCTCGCCCAGGCGCGCGAGACGGCGCAGTCGATCGGGTTCCCGGTCTTGGTGCGGCCGTCCTACGTGCTCGGCGGACGCGGCATGGAGATCGTGTACGACGAAGCGCAGCTCACCGAGTATGTCGAGCGAGCGCTCGAGGCGGCCGTCGACCACACAGGTCGTGCCGGTGCACTCCCTCCGCTGCTCATCGACCGCTTCCTCGACGACGCGATCGAGATCGACGTGGACGCGCTGTACGACGGCACCGAGATGTTCCTCGGCGGAGTCATGGAGCACATCGAGGAGGCCGGGATCCACTCGGGCGACTCGGCGTGCGTCCTGCCGCCGGTGACGCTGTCGGTGTCCGAGCTCGAACGCATCCGCAGGTCCACCGAGGCGATCGCGCAGGGCGTGGGCGTCCGGGGACTGATCAACATCCAGTTCGCGCTCGTCTCCGACGTGCTCTACGTGCTCGAGGCGAACCCGCGCGCGTCCCGCACCGTGCCGTTCGTCTCGAAGGCGACCGGCGTGCCGCTCGCCAAGGCCGCGGCGTTGATCATGGTCGGCCGCACGATCGCCGAGCTGCGCGCCTCGGGGATCCTGCCGGTCCAGGACGCGAGCGTGCTCGACCTGGATGCACCCATCGCGGTCAAGGAGGCTGTGCTCCCGTTCATGCGGTTCCGGACCTCCGAGGGGATAGTCGTCGACACCGTCCTCGGTCCGGAGATGCGATCGACGGGCGAGGTCATGGGCCTCGACGTCGACTTCCCGACAGCCTTCGCCAAGTCGCAGGCCGCGGCGTTCGGGGGCTTACCGACCTCGGGTACCGCGTTCATCTCGGTGGCCGACCGCGACAAGCGCTCGATCGTGTTCCCGGTCAAGCGCCTCGTCGAGCTCGGGTTCGAGATCCTCGCGACCGAGGGCACGGCGGTGGTCCTGCGCCGCAGCGGCATCACGTCACGGACGGTGCGCAAGTACTCCCGTGGCGTCGGGCCGGACGGCGAGCCGACGATCGTCGACCTCATCACCGACGGCAAGGTCGACATCGTCGTCAACACCCCGTCCGGTCAGGGTGGTCGCCGCGACGGCTACGCCATCCGTGCCGCGACGACCGCGGCCGACAAGGCGATCGTGACGACCGTGCAACAGCTCGGCGCCGCTGTGCAGGGCATCGAAGCCACCTTGTCGGGTCCGTTCTCGGTGACGAGCCTGCAGGAGCACAACGCTGCGGCCGATGTGCGTCGGGCCGCTCGGGCGGGCGCGTGAGCGCCGATGGATCGGGCGGGCGCGGGGCATCCGTGAGCACGTTCGGGGCGCGGCTCGCAGCGGCCATGGAAGCCCACGGACCGCTGTGCGTGGGCATCGATCCGCATCCGGCGCTGCTCGCCGCGTGGGGCCTGCCCGACGACGCGAGCGGCCTGCGCGAGTTCACGTGCACGGTGCTCGACGCCGTCGGCGGCCACGTCGCGGCGCTCAAGCCGCAGTCGGCGCTCTTCGAGCGCCACGGCTCCGCCGGGATCGCGGTTCTCGAGGAGCTGATCGTGGCGGCGAGCTCCACGGCGACGCTCGTGATCCTCGACGCGAAGCGTGGCGACATCGGGTCCACGATGGCTGCCTATGCCGATGCGTACCTGCGCGACGGCTCGCCGCTCGCCGTCGACGCGCTCACGGTGTCGCCATACCTGGGTTTCGGCTCGCTCGCGCCGGCCGTGGACGCCGCCGCAGCGTCGGGACGAGGCATCTTCGTGCTCGCGCTCACGTCGAACCCCGAGGGTGCGGCGGTCCAGCATGCGCGGGATGCCGAGGGTGTCGCGGTCGCGGCGCGCATCGCGGCGCACGCCGGCGAGCTCAACGCGCGCGAGCTCGCGGTGTCTGGCGCAGCCATGGGCTCCGTGGGGCTCGTCGTCGGAGCCACGACCGGTACCGCCGCGCGCGACCTCGGTATCGACCTGGGCGCCGTACGCGGCCCGTTGCTGGCCCCCGGCGTCGGTGCCCAGGGGGCGGGTCCGACGGAGCTCAGAGCGGTCTTCGGGAACGCCCGAGGCACGGTGCTGGCGTCGTCCTCCCGCGGCGTCCTCGCCGCCGGTCCTGATCGGGCATCGTTGCTGGCAGCGGCGCGAAGCGCGGCGGACGAGGCGCGCAGCGCACTGAGTTGACGTTCGCGTTGCCGAGGTCACCACATGGTCGCTAGGTTCGGACTCACGATCACGTCCCGCTGACGAGAAGGTGACTCGCGTGGCACTCCCACCGCTGACTCCTGAACAACGAACCGCTGCGCTCCTGAAGGCATCCGCAGCCCGGCAGGCCAGAGCCGCGGTGAAGAACCGCCTCAAATACTCCCAGGGAACACTTTCCGAGGTGATCGCACAGGGCCAGCAGGACGAGGTCATCGGCAAGCTCAAGGTGCTCGCCCTGCTCGAGTCCCTGCCGGGTGTCGGCAAGGTCAAGGCGCACGCGATCATCGCCGACATCGGCATCTCCGAGACCCGGCGCGTGCGTGGCCTCGGGCCGCACCAGGTCAAGGCACTCATCGAGCGCTTCGGCTGAGTGGGCCGCGGGGACGTAGCCTCAGCCCCCAGGCACCAGCCGGACCCGCCGGAACCGCCGGCGGGCTGACCCAGGAGATGCGCACCACCCATGACGACGACGCCTGCCCGGCTCACCGTTCTCGCCGGACCGACCGCCGTCGGCAAGGGGACGGTCTCCGCTGACCTGCGGGCTCGGTACCCCCAGGTCTGGCTCTCGGTGTCCGCCACGACCCGCCCGCCGCGACCGGGGGAGGTCGACGGTGTGCACTACCACTTCGTCAACCCGGGGAAGTTCGACGCGATGATCGCCGACGGCGAGCTGCTCGAGTGGGCCGTCGTGCACGGACGCAACCGGTACGGCACGCCGCGCGGGCCGGTCGACGAGCGGCTCGCGGCGGGGGAGCCAGCCTTGCTCGAGATCGACCTGCAGGGTGCGCGGCAGGTGCGTGCCACCATGCCGGAAGCTCGCTTCGTGTTCCTCGCGCCGCCGTCGTGGGAGGAGCTCGAGCGACGGCTCGTGGGGCGCGGCACGGAGGACGCCGACGAACGTGAGCGGAGGCTCGCCACGGCACGCGTCGAGCTTGCCGCCGAGTCCGAGTTCGATCACGTGATCGTCAACGACGACGTGCACCGGGCCACCGACAAGCTCATCCGGGTCATGGGCCTGCCGACCAGGTAAGATCGGCAGAGCCCATCTTCGACCTGCGGGAGTCATACGTGTCTGGAACCATCGCCCACCCGATCGGCATCACCAAGCCGCCGATCGACCAGCTCCTCGAGCGCGCCGACTCGAAGTACCAGCTCGTGGTGTTCGCGGCCAAGCGTGCGCGCCAGATCAACGCGTACTACTCCCAGCTCAACGAGGGTCTGCTTGAGAACGTCGGGCCGCTCGTCGACACCCGCCCGCAGGAGAAGCCGTTGTCCATCGCGATGCGCGAGATCGACGCGGGCCTGCTGACGATCGAGACCGTCGAGGCTCCTGAGGCCTGAGCAGGCGCCGCCTCGCGCGGCACCGCTCCGAGCGTCCGGTCCGACATGCGCATCATCCTCGGCGTCGCAGGTGGCATCGCGGCCTACAAGGCCGCTCTGGTGCTGCGCCTGCTCACGGAGGCGGGCCACGACGTGCGCGTCATCCCGACGCGCGCGTCGCTCGAGTTCGTCGGGCGGGCGACGTGGGAGGCCTTGTCCGGTCAGCCTGCACCGTCCGACGTCTTCGAGGACGTCCCGCATGTTCCTCACGTCGCGCTCGGCAAGGGAGCTGACCTGGTCGTGGTGGCGCCGGCGACGGCCGATCTGCTCTCACGAGCAGCATCGGGCCGCGCCGACGACCTCCTCACGGCCACGCTCCTGACAGCCCGTTGCCCGGTGCTGCTCGCTCCGGCGATGCACACCGAGATGTGGGAGCACCCCGCGACGCGCTCGAACGTCGCCACGCTGCGCTCGCGCGGCGTCCATGTGCTCGAGCCCGCGTCGGGCCGGCTGACCGGTGCGGACACGGGCCGCGGACGGCTCCCCGAGCCCGAGGACATCGTCGCGGCAGCGCTCGCGCTCGTGGGCGATACCGACGCGCCGCACGACCTCGCCGGGCAGCACGTCGTCATCTCGGCCGGCGGCACCCGCGAACCGCTCGACCCGGTGCGCTTCCTCGGGAACCGCTCGTCGGGCCGCCAGGGATTCGCTCTGGCCGAGACTGCCCTCGCGCGAGGAGCCCGCGTGACGCTGGTAGCGGCCAACGTGACACTGCCCCCGCCCGCACGCGCCGACCTCGTCGCGGTCGAGACGACCGCGGAGCTGCGCGACGCCGTGCGGGCCGCGGCCAAGGACGCCGACGTGGTCGTCATGGCCGCGGCAGTCGCCGACTTCCGTCCGGCCACGACCGCCGAGACCAAGATCAAGAAGCGGGCCGACGGTTCGGCCCCTGCCCTCGAGCTCGTCGAGACCCCCGACATCCTCGCGGAGCTCGCGGCCGAGCGGCTGCGAGCCGGTCAGCTCGTCGTCGGTTTCGCAGCCGAGACCGGCGACTCCGACGCGAGCGTCCTCGAGCACGGGCGCGCCAAGGCACGACGCAAGGGCGCCGACCTGCTGGTGGTCAACGCGGTCGGTGCGGGACGCGGCTTTGGCACGGCGGACAACGCCGTGACGATCCTCGATGTGCACGGGGATGCCGTCGCCACCGCGACAGGCAGCAAGGCCGCCGTCGCCCATGCTGTCTGGGACGCGGTCGCCACCCTTCGATAGTCCGACCCGGCACTCCTGCCGTGGGCACTAATCTGTCTGCATGACTGCACTCGACCTGCGCCTCTTCACGTCCGAGTCCGTCACCGAAGGGCACCCCGACAAGGTCTGCGACCAGATCTCCGACGCGATCCTCGACGCGATGCTCGAGCAGGACCCGTCTGCGCGGGTCGCCGTCGAGACGATGGTGACGACCGGCCTCGTGCACGTCGCAGGCGAGGTCACGACCAGCGCGTACGTGGAGATCCCGCAGATCGTGAGGCAGGTCGTCCGGGCGATCGGCTACACCTCGTCGAGGATCGGCTTCGACGGCGACTCGTGCGGCATCTCCGTCTCGATCGGCCAGCAGTCGCCCGACATCGCCCAGGGAGTCGACAAGGCGCTCGAGGTGCGGGACGACAGCTCCGACCACGACCCCCTCGACCTCCAGGGCGCCGGCGACCAGGGCCTGATGTTCGGCTACGCGAGCGATGACACCCCGACGCTGATGCCGCTGCCGGTCTGGCTCGCCCACCGGCTCGCCGAGCGGCTCGCGCTCGTCCGCAGGGAGGGCGTCATCCACGGACTGCGCCCGGACGGCAAGACGCAGGTGACCATCGGGTACGACGGCGACCGCGCGGTCCGTCTGGACACCGTCGTCATCTCGACGCAGCACGACCCCGACATCCAGCTCGAGACCTACCTCGCCGGCGCGGTCGCCGAGCACGTCGTCGCTCCTGTCCTCGCGACGGTCGACCTGGATGTGCGCGGGCACCAGCTCCTCGTCAACCCGACCGGCACCTTCGTCGTGGGTGGCCCTCAGGGCGACGCCGGACTGACCGGCCGCAAGATCATCGTCGACACCTACGGGGGCATGGCCCGGCACGGCGGCGGCGCCTTCTCCGGGAAGGACCCGTCGAAGGTGGACCGCTCCGCGGCCTACGCGATGCGTTGGGTCGCGAAGAACGTCGTCGCGGCGGGCCTCGCGCGGCGCTGCGAGGTCCAGGTCGCGTACGCGATCGGCAAGGCGCACCCCGTGGGCCTGTACGTCGAGACGTTCGGCACCGAGACGGTCCCCGTCGACCGGCTCACCGCCGCGATCCGCGACGTCTTCGACCTGCGGCCCGGTGCGATCGTCCGCGACCTCGACCTGCTGCGACCGATCTACCAGCGCACGGCGGCCTACGGACACTTCGGCCGCGAGCTGCCCGAGTTCACCTGGGAGCGGACCGATCGCGTCACCGACCTGCAGTCGGCCATCGGCTGACAGCCCGTGCACGCCCCCTGCTCGGGGGCGGCGGCCGCCCTGGGGATGAACGGCCCGCACATCGACGCCTGGTGATGAGATGGGCATGTGGACGTGACGGATGAACCGGTGCCGCAGGCTGCAGGCGCGTGGGGTGAGCAGCTGACCCTCGCGGGCCTTGCCGAGCCCCGACCCGTTCCCGCCCGTCGCACGGCCACGCATGCCGACGCGGGGCCGGCGTCGGACCGTCCGATCGCACGGGTCTGCATCGACCTGCCGTTGCCGCACCTCGATCGACCGTTCGAGTACATGGTGCCCGAGGCGATGTCGGCGGGTGCGCAGCCCGGGACACGGGTCCGCGTCCGGTTCGCCAGCCAGGACGTCGAGGGATACGTCCTCGATCGGGTCGAGCATGCCGAGCACGAAGGTCGGCTCATCCCGCTGCGCCGCGTCGTCTCGGCGGAGCCGGTCCTCACGCCCGCCGTCCGTGACCTCGCCCGAGCCGTGGCCGATCGGTACGCCGGGACCTTGTCCGATGTCCTCCGGCTCGCGATCCCTCCGCGCCACGCGCGTGTGGAGAACGAGCCGCAGCCGGAGGCGGATCCGCCGGGGCGTGCACCGGGGACGCTCACTGCTGCTGCCTGGTTCTCGTACCGCGGGGGACCAGCCTTCCTGCAGCACCTGACGGCCGGTGGGGCGCCACGGGCGGTCCTGACCGCCCTCCCGGGACCGGTGGGGGAACGGTGGCCGGACGCCGTCGCACAGGCTGTCGCGGCGTGCGTCGTCGGGGGGCGCGGCGCGCTCGTCGTCGTTCCCGACGCGCGCGACGTGGCGCGGGTGTGTGCCGCTCTCGACCAGGCCGGGGTGTCCGCCTGGGCGCAAGGCACCGCGGGCGGGTACGTGCGACTGACGGCGGACGACGGCCCCGCCCCCCGGTACCGGGCGTATCTCGCCGCGCTGCGCGGGCACGCGGACGTCGTTGTCGGGACGAGGGCGGCCGCGTTCGCACCGGTCACCCGGCTCGGTCTCGTCGTGTGCTGGGATGACGGGGACGACCTCCACTCGGAGCCGCGCAGCCCGTACCCGCACGTCCGCGAGGTGCTCATGCTGCGTTCGGCCGGCGAGCAGGCGGCCTTTCTCATCGCCGCCCACGGGCGGACCGTCGAGGCGCAGCGGCTCGTCGAGTCGGGCTGGGCCCGGGAGGTCGTCGCCGACCGGGCAACGGTTCGTGCCCGCACCCCGCGCGTCCGCGCGCTGACCAGCGTCGAGCTGGCCCGGGAGGGGGCCGCTGCGGCGGCGCGGCTCCCCGGTGAGGCATGGCGGGTCGTCCGCGACCAGCTCGGACGCGGCCCGGTGCTGTTCCAGGTGCCGCGATCCGGGTACCTGCCGGTGGTCGCCTGTGGACGATGCCGCGCCATCGCGCGGTGCGGCACGTGCCACGGCTCGCTGGCGCTCGGGTCTGCTGCCGGAGTGCCCCAGTGCGAGTGGTGCGGTCGCCTGGCGACAGGATGGCGCTGCGGGGAGTGCGGGTTCGCGTCGCTGCGGTCGGTGCGCGTCGGGTCGAGCCGGACGGCCGAGGAGCTCGGCCGGGCTTTCCCGGGTGTCCCGGTGCGCTCGTCCGGCGCACGGGCCGAGGGTGGCGTGCTCGCAACCGTGCCTGACACCCCAGCGCTCGTCGTCGCGACCCCCGGCGCAGAACCCGTCTGCGCGGCGGGATACACGGCGGCCGTGCTGCTCGACGCCGGCTTCGCGTCCGCCTCGACCTCGTTCCGCGCGGGGGAGGAGGCCGTCCGCCGATGGCTCGCCGCCGCAGCGCTCGTCCGGGGCAATGACGCGGGCGGCCAGGTGCTGCTCGTCGGCGACGGCGCCCCCGGACCGACGCAGGCCCTCGTGCGCTGGGACCCGGCCGGGTTCGCGGCACGCGAGCTCGCGGAGCGCGCCGAGCTCGCGCTGCCGCCGGCGGTGCGCGTCGCGTCCCTGACCGGGACGCGGGACGCGGTGCAGGCGGTCGTCGACCGTCTCGAGCTCCCGCCGGGCTCTGACGTCCTCGGCCCGGTACCGGTGTCGACCGGCGCAGGGGAGTCGTTCGGGGACGCACCGGGCACCGGTCAGGCCCGAGGGACCGGGCCCGGTCGACGGCCGTCGGCCGCTCGTGCTCCCGCCCAGGCCTCGCTCGACCCGCAGGTGCGCGTCCTCGTCCGCGCACCGCTCGCCGCGAGCGCCGAGCTGACGCGGACGCTCGCCGCGTCCGTCGCCGTGCGCAGCGCTCGGCGGGAGGGCGGCAGCGTCCGGGTACGCGTCGACCCCGAGGAGCTTGTATGAACGGATGCCGACTCACAGCCCAGCGGATCGACGACGGGCTGGTACCCCGATGACCGTGGACGCCGTGGTGTTCGACCTGGGCAACGTGCTCGTGCGGTGGGACCCGTACCTTCCGTTCGTCGGGCGCATGGACCGCGCCGAGGTCGAGGCCATGTTCGACGAGATCGACTTCCCGACGATCAATCACGGCCTGGACGCTGGACGTCCCTGGTCCGAGGCTCGTGCGGAGGTCCTGCGCCGGTACCCGCAGCGGACCGACGCTTTCGACTTGTACCGTGATCACTTCGCCGACGCGATCCCCGGCCCGGTCGACGGTTCCGCGCGTCTCGTCCGGGATCTCGTGGGGGCCGGTATCAGGGTCCTGGGCCTGACGAACTGGTCGGCCGAGACGTTCCATCACGCTGAGCCTGCGGCGCCCGCCATCGGACTCCTCGAGGCCGTGCTGGTGTCGGGGGAGGTGGGGATCGCGAAGCCCGACCCCCGCATCTTCCGACTGCTTGCGAGCCGCTACGCGCTCGACCCCGGACGCACGGTGTTCACCGACGACTCCGCGCCGAACGTCGCAGCGGCGGCTGCCGAGGGCTTCGACGCCGTGCTGTTCACAGATCCCGACGAGCTGCGCACCGACCTGGTCCGCCGAGGGCTGCCCATCCCTGCCGCCTAAGATCGTCGCCATGCGACTGCTCTTCGCCGGAACCCCTGCCGTGGCGGTGGCGTCGCTCGACGCGCTCCTCGGTTCACGCCACGAGGTCGTTGCGGTGCTCACGCGACCCGATGCCCGCGCTGGCCGCGGACGCCAGCTGTACCCGAGCCCGGTCAAGGAGCGCGCTCTCGAGGCAGGTCTCGAGGTCCTCACACCGTTGTCCCCGCGCGACGAGGCCTTCCGGGCGCGGCTCGCAGAGCTGGACGTCGACGCCGCCCCGGTGGTCGCCTACGGGGCCCTCCTACCAGCGTCTGTGCTGGACGTCCCCCGGCTCGGCTGGATCAACCTGCACTTCTCCGTGCTGCCCGCCTGGCGCGGCGCCGCGCCGGTGCAGCACGCGATCATCGCGGGCGACGAGGTGACCGGCGCGAGCACGTTCCGCATCGAGCAGGGTCTCGACACCGGCCCGGTGCTCGGGATGCTGACGGAGACGATCCGCCCCCGGGACACCGCAGGCGACCTGCTCCTGCGGCTGGCCGACGCCGGGGCAGACATCCTCGTGCGCACGCTCGATGCGCTCGAGGACGGCATCCTGCGCGCCGTGCCGCAGTCGTCCGACGGGGTCAGCTACGCGCCTCGGCTCGAAGTCGACGACGCTCTCGTCGAGTGGCGCCGCCCCGCGCACATCGTCGACCGGCTGGTCCGCGGCTGCACCCCGGCCCCGGGCGCATGGACACGACTGCCCGACGGTGAGCGCCTGGGTCTGGGACCCGTGCTTCCCGACCCCGGGGTGACCGACCTGTCGCCCGGCGAGCTGCGCGTCAGCAAGCAGGCCGTCCACGTCGGGACCGGCTCGCACTCGGTACGGCTCGGCGAGGTGACGCCCGCCGGCAAGCGGACGATGCCCGCGGGGGACTGGGCGCGCGGTGCCCGGCTGGACGCCGCCTCGGTGCTCGGCCCGCGCGCGGCCGGTGCCGCGTGAGCGGCGGCGACGGTCGGCGTGACCGCGGCGGCCGTGAGCGAGGCCCGGCTCGCGCAGCGGGTCAGCAGCAGCGGACCGCGGCCGCGCCGTCCGCCCGCCGCAAGGGTGCCGACGTGCCACGCGGAATCGCCTTCGACGTGCTGAGGGCCGTCGCAGCCTCCGACTCCTACGCGAACCTCGTCCTGCCGCCGATGCTGCGCGACCGGGGCCTGCAGGGACGGGACGCCGGCTTCGCGACCGAGCTCGCCTACGGGACCCTGCGCCTGCACGGCCGCTACGACGCGATCATCGAGCAGTGTGCGGCGCGCTCGGCCGACTCCATCGACGGGCCCGTGCTGGACCTGCTGCGGCTGGGCGTGCACCAGCTCCTCGGCATGCGGGTCCCGGCGCACGCGGCCGTCTCGGAGACGGTCGGGCTGACGCGCGAGCGCGCCGGCACCGGCGCGTCCCAGTTCGTCAACGCGGTCCTGCGGGCGGTCAGCAAGGCGCCGCTGGAGACCTGGCTCGAGCGCATCGGCAACGCGGCGGACCCGGATGGCACCGACCCGCTGGCACGGCTCGCCGTCACCCAGAGCCACCCGGCGTGGATCGTGCGGGCGATGCGCGAGGCCTTGGTCGGTGCGGGCCGCGCCGCCGACGAGCTGTCGGCGCTGCTCGAGGCCGACAACTCGGCCCCGCACGTCACGCTGGTCGCCCGGCCCGGCCTCGTCACGACCGCGGAGCTCGCGGCGAAGCCGGCGGCCGCCGCGAGCCGCCTGGGACGGTGGGCCTCGACCGCTCTCGTGCTCGACGGCGGCGACCCCGCGGCTCTCGACGCGGTGCGGGACGGCCGCGCAGGCGTGCAGGACGAGGGGAGCCAGCTCGTCACGCTCGCCCTCGCGGACGCACCGTTGGACGGTCCGGACGAGCGGTGGCTCGACCTGTGCGCCGGCCCCGGCGGCAAGGCGGCGCTCCTCGGCGCCCTGGCCGCCCAGCGCGGCGCACGGCTGGTCGCCAACGAGGTGCTGCCGCACCGGGCCCGACTCGTCGAGCACGCCCTGGCGGCGCTGCCTGCCGCTGCCGTCGAGGCCGTGCGGACCGGCGACGGCCGATCGCTCGGCGAGGAGGAGCCGGGCGCGTACGACCGGGTGCTCATCGACGCTCCGTGCACGGGGCTCGGCGCGCTGCGCCGCCGCCCCGAGTCGCGGTGGCGCCGGACGCCGGCCGACCTCGCGGTGCTCGGAGATCTCCAACGGGCGCTGCTCACGTCGGGCCTCCAGGCCGTCCGGCCCGGCGGCGTGGTCGCGTACGTCACGTGCTCCCCTCATCTCGCGGAGACCCAGCTCGTGGTCAAGGACGTGCTGCGCGCGGCCGCTCGGCGCGGCGACGCGATCGAGGTCATCGACGCGCGCGAGACCCTGCGCTCCCTGGCGCCCGGTCTCGAGCTGGCGGACAGGCTCGACGCGCAGCTCTGGCCGCACGTGCACGGGACCGACGCGATGCACCTGACGCTCCTGCGCCGGAACGCGTAGCGCGGATACGCTGGCGCGATGCCCGCACTGATCAGCCCCAGCATCCTGTCGGCAGACTTCGCGAACCTCGAGCGCGACCTCGCCGTCATCGCCGGCGCGGACTACGCGCACGTCGACGTCATGGACAACCACTTCGTGCCGAACCTGACCCTCGGGCTTCCCGTGGTGCGCCGGCTCGTCGAGGTGTCGCCGGTCCCGATCGACGTGCACCTCATGATCGACGACGCCGATCGGTGGGCGCCGGCGTTCGCCGAGGCCGGAGCTGCGGCCGTGACATTCCACGCAGAGGCCACGCAGGCGCCCGTCCGGCTCGCGCGGGAGCTGCGCAGGCTCGGTGTGCGCGCAGGGGTGGCTGTGCGGCCGGCGAGCCCGGTGGAGCCTCTCCTCGACCTGGTCGACGAGTTCGACATGATCCTCGTGATGACCGTCGAGCCCGGATTCGGCGGCCAGTCGTTCATCGAGGGAACGCTCGCGAAGATCCGTCGGACGCGCGCGGCGATCACCGCGGCGGGGGCCGCAACCTGGATCCAGGTGGACGGTGGAGTGTCCCGGGACACGATCGGACGCATCGCCCAGGCCGGCGCCAACGTGTTCGTCGCCGGCTCCGCGGTCTACGGCGCGCCGGATGTTGCCGCCGAGATCATTGCGCTGCGCACGCTCGCAGAGGCAGCGACCGCCGAGCTCGCCCGGCACGGGTAGGGGCTGCGCCACCCGCTGGCGCGGCGGGAATGCCGGCTGTGGCAAGATCGTTGCGCAGTACGCATACAGCACTACGCACACGTGCTCCGGGGTCGGTGCAATTCCGAGCCGGCGGTGACAGTCCGCGACCCGTGCGTTCCCGCGAGGGGACAAGCGGTTGACCTGGTGAAACTCCGGGACCGACGGTGAAAGTCCGGATGGGAGGAGACGTGGCGGCGCGCTCGGCCGGACAGGTCGTTGCCGCCGTCGGCGCGGGTGACCCTCGGGTCGCCCCCGACCGCACCCCGGAGCCCTCGAGGCACGGGAGGTAGCGGTGAGGCACGAGCACCTGACTGACGCAACGCCGATGGCGTCGCTGCGTCCTGCCGCCCTTACCGAGCTCGAGGCCATGCGCCGCGCGGTCGACCTCGCACGACGCGGCCCCGCTCACGGCCCGAACCCGCGCGTCGGGTGCGTCATCCTCGCGCCCGGCGGATCTGACGGGCCCGACGCGGCCCAGCGGCCCGTCCTG